>JANPCW010000205.1:0-2953 GCA_031431155.1 Janthinobacterium sp.
GCCATTACACACCCTCTACCGTGATGCCCATCGAACGTGCGGAACCGGCGATGGTGCGAACAGCGGCATCCATGTCGGCAGCGGTCAGATCCGGCGTTTTCAATATAGCGATTTCTTCAGCATGAGCGCGTGTCAGCTTACCGACTTTATCGGTATGCGGGGTTGGTGAACCCTTGGTGATCGCAGCGGCTTTTTTGATCAGGTAAGTTGCAGGAGGCGTCTTCATCACGAAGGTGAAGGACTTGTCTGCAAATGCGGTGATCACGACAGGGATAGGCATGCCAGGCTCGACACCTTGGGTCTGGGCGTTGAACGCCTTGCAGAATTCCATGATGTTCAGGCCGCGCTGACCCAGCGCTGGTCCGATTGGTGGGGATGGGTTTGCTTTACCAGCTGGCACTTGCAGCTTGATAAAACCAATGATTTTCTTTGCCATGATGGCTCCTAGCTTGGTTTGAGTAGTAGCGCCCCGCCGGCACCAACATGGCGGGGCTCCTCTGACCGGATTTCGCTAAACTTTGCGACGCTCCGGGTGGGCGGTAAAACTTATTTACAAAGTGTTGGGGACCGAGTACCGCTGCGCTTAACTCCGTCCCGCAATTTCTAAACTTTCTCGACTTGCCCGAATTCGAGCTCGACCGGGGTGGCGCGGCCAAAGATGGTGACCGAGACACGCACTCTGGATTTCTCGTAATTGACTTCCTCGACATTGCCGTTGAAATCGGTGAACGGACCGTCCTTGATACGCACCTGCTCGCCCACTTCGTACAAGGTTTTTGGCCGCGGCTTTTCGATACCCTCTTGCATTTGCTGCATGATTTTGTCGATTTCGCGCGCAGGAATCGGCGTCGGCTTGTTCGACTTGCCGCCGATGAAGCCGGTGACCTTGTTGGTATTTTTGACCAGATGCCAAGTCTCGTCCGTCATTTCCATTTCAACCAGGACATACCCCGGGAAGAAACGACGTTCGGTAACCGATTTCACGCCATTTTTGACTTCGACGACTTCTTCGACCGGCACTAGGATCTGGCCGAACTGATCTTGCATGCCCGCGCGCTCGACGCGCTCGGTCAGCGCGCGCTGAACGCTTTTTTCCATGCCGGAATAAGCATGCACAACGTACCAGCGCTTATTACTGACCGGAACACTTACCGGAGCGCCAGCGTCAGGTGCCGGAACATCGCCCGGCACGTCATCTTGCACATTTTCGCTCATTATTGTTTCCAGCCCAGAATCACGTCGTATAACAAAAACTCAAGCAACTTGTCGGTACCCCAGAGGAAAATCGCCATCACAAGGACAAACGCAAACACGATCGCCGTGATTTGGGTTGCCTCTTTACGCGTCGGCCAAACCACTTTTTTGGTTTCGCGCACCGCTTCTTTGGCAAAATTGAGGAATTCACGGCCAGAGGTCGAAGTCCACAAGAGCAGAACGGCCAAAGCCAAACCAGCCACGAGTACGCCTGCGCGCATCAAAGCTGGTTTGTCAGACAGGTAATAAAACCCGACCACTCCTGCAATCGCGGCAACCACGGCCAACGCGACTTTTACTTTGTCGTTCGACGTGCTCACGGTTTGCACGGATTGATTTGACATACTTTTTTAACTTTCGGTGCCTGCACCAGAACGGTGGCAGGGACGGAGGGCATCGAACCCCCAACCTTCGGTTTTGGAGACCGACGCTCTGCCAATTGAGCTACGTCCCTACGTAAAACTTTTGAGGAAGGGCATATTCTACCACCGGGCACACGCCAGGTGGTAGACTATGAGATCTCGGAACAAATTTTATAGTCAGTTGGGGTCAGAGTAATTTTCGCATGGAGCCGCGAAAAAAACTCTGACCCTCAATCTTATTACTTAGTGACTTCGCTCAGGATCTTTGCCACCACGCCCGCGCCGACGGTACGACCGCCTTCACGAATCGCGAAACGCAGACCTTCTTCCATCGCGATCGGGTTGATCAGCTTGACAGTGATCGACACGTTGTCGCCTGGCATGACCATTTCTTTGTCTGCTGGCAACTCGATCGAGCCGGTCACGTCCGTTGTACGGAAGTAGAACTGGGGACGATAGTTGTTGAAGAACGGAGTATGGCGGCCGCCCTCGTCTTTCGACAACACATAGATCTCGCCCGTGAAGTGGTTGTGCGGCTTGATCGAACCTGGCTTGGCCAATACTTGACCGCGCTCGACGTCTTCACGCTTGGTGCCGCGCAACAGCAGTCCGACGTTGTCGCCGGCCATACCTTGGTCGAGCAACTTGCGGAACATCTCGACGCCGGTGCAAGTGGTCTTGACGGTGTCTTTGATGCCGACGATTTCAATCTCTTCGCCTACCTTGACGATACCGCGCTCGATACGGCCGGTCACGACAGTGCCGCGGCCGGAAATCGAGAACACATCTTCGACTGGCATCAGGAAGGCGCCGTCGATGGCGCGCTCTGGCGTCGGGATGTAGTTGTCGAGCGCATCGGCCAGGCGCATGACTGCGTCCACGCCCATTTCGCCTTCAACGCCGTCCAGTGCCATCCGGGCCGAACCCTTGATGATCGGCACGTCGTCGCCTGGGAAGTCATATTTGGAGAGCAGCTCGCGCACTTCCATTTCGACCAGTTCCAGCAACTCGGCATCGTCCACCAGGTCGCATTTGTTCAGGAACACGATGATGTAAGGAACGCCAACCTGGCGCGCCAGCAAGATGTGCTCGCGGGTTTGCGGCATCGGGCCGTCAGCGGCCGAACATACCAGGATCGCGCCGTCCATCTGCGCGGCACCGGTAATCATGTTCTTGATATAGTCGGCGTGGCCTGGGCAGTCGACGTGCGCGTAGTGACGGTTCGCTGTCTCGTACTCGACGTGCGCGGTGTTGATCGTGATACCGCGTGCTTTTTCCTCTGGCGCCGCATCGATCTGATCGTATGCTTTCGCTTCGCCGCCGAATTTCTTCGACAG
>JANPCW010000206.1:0-1951 GCA_031431155.1 Janthinobacterium sp.
CCAGCGCGCGCCGTTGCGCTGCCGCCGCTTGCTCTTGGCTGCGCAAGGTGTCGGCTTCGGCGGCGGCGGCATCGCGCGCGTCGACCGCAGCCTGACGCTTGAAGCGCCCAGCCTCGACTTCGATCGCCCGGATCCGCAATAGAACGGCACGCCGCTTGTCATTGGCCCGGGTCAGGCAGGCGTTGACAAAAAATCGGCCATAGCAGATCTGTTCGCTGGCCGCAAATTCGGCCTCGACCGCGGCCCGTTCGCGCGCGGCCAGCGCCAGAGCGCGATCGGCCTCATCGACCGAGTGCGAGGCCGCCACCGGCACCGGGGCCGGCACCTCCAGGGTCGAACAGGCAGCGCAAGCGAGCAACGCTGCCAGCGTTAGCGCGCGGATCGGCGCCGTCATCAATGTTGCCATAGCATTCTTTCCTTGGTGTGGCGGGGGCCGGATCAGGCGATGGCATCGGCCACGGCGCGCCGTTCCGATTCCATGTACTCGCGCGACTGCATTTCGATGATGCGCGAGACGGTGCGGTGAAATTCGTTGGACAGCGTTCCCGCAGTATACAGCGCGCCGGGAGCGACTTCGGCCGACATCAGCAGTTTCACCTTGCAGTCGTAGAAGACATCGATCAGCCAGGTGAAGCGGCGCGCTTCGGACGACATCGAAGCCGACATGGCTGGGATGCCGGACAGGATCACGGTATGAAAGCGGCTGGCAATTTCCAGATAGTCGTTCTGCGAGCGCGGGCCGCCGCACAGGGTGGCGAAGTCGAACCAGATGATGCCGCCGGCGCGCCGCAAGGATTTGATTTCGCGCGCTTCGATTCGGATCAGCGGGTCCTCGTCGGCGCTTTCGGCCACCGCGCTGTAGGCGTGGCGCAGGGCCTTGTCGGCCGCCGCGCCGAGCGGGCTGTAATAGGAGTCGACCTGTTCCAGCGCGCGCTTGCGGTAGTCGACGCCGGCGTCCACGTTGAGCACGTCGAGCCGGTCCTTGAGCAGCGCGATGGTGGGCAGCATGCGGGCCCGGTGCAGCCCGTCCGGGTACAGCAGGTCGGGGTCGTAGTTCGAGGTCATGATGAACGAGACGCCGTTGTTGAACAGGGCCGTGAGCAGGTTGTAGAGGATCATCGCGTCGGCGATGTCGGACACGTGGAACTCGTCGAAGCAGATCAGGCGGTATTTTTTTGCGATGCGGCGCGCGACCTCGTCGAGCGGATCGGCCACGCCCTTGAGATCGTCGAGCTGGCGGTGCACGCCGCGCATGAATTCGTGAAAATGCACACGCGTCTTGCGCACCAGCGGCACCACCGAATAGAAACTGTCCATCAAGAACGACTTGCCGCGCCCTACCCCGCCCCACAGATAGACCCCGCGCGGCACGTCGGGGCGGTTGATCAGGCGCTTGAACGGGGTCGAACGGCGCGCCTTGAATGCGATCCATTCGTCGTAGGCGCGCTGCAGGCGCTCGACCGCCTTGCGCTGGGCGTCATCGGCCTTGAAATCGCGCTGCTGCAGCGCGTGCTGGTAAAACTGCTGGACATTCATGGGAGTCGATTCTTGCGCGATCCCTTCCCCCGCGCGGAGGAAGGGCAGTGTCGGGGGCAGCGGTTAGAAATTGAGCGAGCGCTTGTCCACCGCCAGCGCGGCTTCCTTGGTCGCTTCCGACAAAGATGGGTGGGCGTGGCAAATACGCGCGATGTCTTCCGACGATGCCTTGAACTCCATCGCGACGACGGCTTCCGAAATCAGCTCGGAGGCCATCGGGCCGACGATATGCACGCCCAGGATTTCATCGCTGACGGCATCGGCCAGGAACTTGACCATGCCCGTCGTATCGCCCAGGGCCCGTGCCCTGCCGTTGGCCATGAAGGGAAACGTGCCGGCCTTGTACTGGACCCCGGCCGCCTTGAGTTGTTGTTCGGTCTGGCCGACCCAGGCGATTTCGGGACTGGTATAGATG
>JANPCW010000207.1:0-1971 GCA_031431155.1 Janthinobacterium sp.
CGCAAATGCCTTGATTCACCAGGATTTCGGCGTGACGGGCGCTGGCCCGACCATCGAAATATACGATGACCGGATTACCTTTACCAACCCTGGCTCACTGCTTCCCAGTAAGCGGCTCGACCGCTTGATTGGCACCACGCCGGAGTCGCGCAACGAACTGCTGGCCTCGAAGTTCCGCCTGTATCGTATTTGCGAGGAGCGGGGCACCGGATTCCAAAAGGTGGTATCCGCGGTCGAACTGTTCGGCATGCCCCCCGTTGTGTTCACCCCACTGGAAAACGCGTTTCAGGTCACGCTGTACGCCCCTCGGCAGTTCGCCGACATGGCCCAAGCCGAGCGTATTGAAGCTTGTTATCAGCATGCCGTCTTGCAGTATTTTTCCAGCCAGACGCTGACCAATACCACGCTGCGAGCTCGTTTCAAGGTCAGCGAGCGGCAACGCAAACAAATTACCAACCTGATTGCAGATGCAGTGGAGGCCGGGCGCATCAAGCGCAAGGACACCACCAGCGGAAATAAATTTGCCGAATATTTGCCGTATTGGGCGTGAGAAAAGTAAATGAGTTTACAAAGGTATCCGCAGTATAGAGACAGCGGAGTATCCGGACGTTTAACTGGGGGCAACACCTGGCACGGCCTGAGTATTGATACCTTGAGTACGGCGCTGGCCCCGGCTTGCCGCCGGCACAAGGAGGGCAACTCGAACGAACACTGCACCAGCAGCGCGATCTCAACAACCGCCTATTCTACAGTCACCGACTTCGCCAAATTACGCGGCTTATCCACGTCGGTTCCGCGCGCCAGCGCGGTGTGGTAAGCCAGTAATTGCAGCGCGACCACGTGCAGGATTGGCGACAGCAAGCCGTAGTGTTCCGGCAGCCGGATCACATGCACGCCTTCGCCCGAGGTGATGCGCGAATCGACGTCAGCGAACACGAACAGTTGGCCGCCGCGGGCCCGCACTTCCTGCATGTTCGACTTCAGCTTTTCGATCAGGGCGTCGTTCGGCGCGATCGTGACGACCGGCATTTCTTCCGTCACCAGCGCCAGCGGGCCGTGCTTGAGCTCACCGGCCGGGTACGCTTCGGCGTGGATGTACGAAATCTCCTTGAGCTTAAGCGCTCCTTCCAGCGCGATCGGGTAATGCATGCCGCGCCCCAGGAACAGCGCGTTTTCCTTGCGCGCGAACTCGTCGGCCCAGGCGATGATCTGCGGCTCGAGCGCCAGCACCGCGGAAAGCGCGACCGGCAAATGGCGCATCGCCTTCAGGTGGTTCGCTTCCTGCTCGTCGGACAGGCGCCCGTTCACTTGCGCCAGCGTCAGCGTCAACAGGAACAGCGCGGCCAGCTGGGTGGTGAAGGCTTTGGTCGATGCGACCCCCACCTCGACTCCGGCGCGGGTGATGTAAGCGAGCGCACACTCTCGCACCATGGCGCTGGTGGCCACGTTGCAGATGGTCAAGGTGTGATGCATGCCGAGGCTGCGCGCATGCTTGAGGGCGGCCAGCGTATCGGCCGTTTCGCCGCTTTGCGAGATGGTCACGACCAGTGTGTTCGGATGCGGAACGCTGTCGCGGTAGCGGTATTCGCTGGCGATTTCAACATTGACCGGCACCTGGGCCACCGATTCGATCCAGTATTTGGCGGTCAAGCCGGCGTAATAACTGGTGCCGCAGGCCAGGATCAAGACCCGGTCGATCTGCTTGAAGACGGCAAACGCCTTGTCGCCGAACAGTTCCGGCATGACGCCGGTGACGCCTTCTAGCGTGTCGCCGATCACGCGCGGCTGCTCGAAGATTTCCTTTTGCATGTAGTGGCGGTACGGGCCCAGCTCGACCGCGCCGGTATGCGCATGCACGGTCTTGACTTCGCGCTGCACGGCCTTGCCATCCACATCGACGATCCAGCAGCGCGCCAGTTGCAGGTCGACCACGTCGCCTTCTTCCAGGTAGATGATCTGGTCGGTGGTGCC
>JANPCW010000208.1:0-1674 GCA_031431155.1 Janthinobacterium sp.
CGGGCCCTTTGTGGCGGAAGGCGCTCCGCTTTTCCGCCCTACGGTAAACTGGAATCGGTATTGGCTAACCGCGCTCGCGCACCACGCGCGTCACGCCGGCAATGCGCCGCACGTTGCGTATCAGGCGCGCCAGATGCACGCGGTCGTGGACCTGGATCATGAAGCGCAGTTGCGTCATCACGTGCTCTTTGTCGTCCTCCATGCCGACGTCGATGATGTTGGCATCGGATTCGCTAATTTCAGCGGCCACCCGCGCCAGGATGCCGCGTTCCTTAAACAGCAGCAGCTTGATGCGGCAGTCGAAGCGGCGATTCAAGTCCGCGCCCCAGTTAACGGCGATCCAGCGCTCCGGCTCTTTCACGCGCAGGCGCTTGGCAAGGGCGCAGTCGCTGGTATGCACGATCAAGCCCTGGTCGCGCCGCAACTGGCCCAGAACCACGTCGCCTGGAATCGGCAGGCAGCATGGCGCAAGCTGAACCGAGAGGCCCTCGCTGCCGTCGATTGTGACCGCATCGAGCGCGAACGGTTTGGGACGATGGGTTGATGGATAGTGCGCCGATGCGTCGCCGATCAAGCCGAAAATGTTGTGCGCGACCAGTGCGGCCATGCGCTTGCCGACCCCGATATCGGCGTACAACTCGTCGAGCGACTTGGCCGACGACTCGTTGAGCAGCTTTTCCACCAGCGTTGGCGCCAGCTCGGGATCGATTTTTAGCGTGCTCAGCGCCTGGGCCAGCAATTGCTGGCCCAGATCGATCGATTCGGGCAAGTTGATGGTACGCAAGTGATGCCGGATCGACGAGCGCGCCTTGCCGGTACGCACGAACGCAAGCCAGGTCGGGCTCGGGCGCGACTTCGGGTCGGTAATGATGTCGACGATGTCGCCATTGCGCAATTCCGTGCGAAGCGAGACCGACTCGTGGTTGATCTTTACCCCCACCGTATGGGCGCCGATGCTGGTATGGATCGAGTAGGCAAAGTCGAGCGCGGTCGCGCCGCGCGGCAGGGCGATGATCTTCGACTTGGGCGTAAACACATAGACTGAATCGGGAAACAGGTCGACCTTGACATGCTCTAGGAACTCGGCCGAATCGCCGGTCTGCTGCTGGATGTCGAGCAACGATTGCAGCCAGGCGTGGGTGCGATGCTGCAGATCCGGCAGATTCGCTTCGCCGTTCTTGTACAGCCAATGGGCGGCCACGCCCGATTCGGCCGTGCGGTGCATGTCCTGGGTGCGGATCTGGAATTCGACCGGGGTGCCGTAGGGGCCGATCAGGGTCGTGTGCAGCGACTGGTAACCGTTCAACTTGCGGATCGCGATGTAATCCTTGAACTTGCCGGGCATCGGCTGGTACAAGCCATGCAAGGTGCCCAGCGCCACATAGCAATTGGCGAAGCTGTCGACCACGACGCGAAAGCCGTACACATCGAGCACCTGCGAAAACGACAGCTTCTTGCTGCGCATCTTGCCGTAAATACCGTACAGGGTCTTTTCGCGGCCGAAGACCTCGGCATCGATCTTGGCCAGCGCCAGCGCCGTCTTGACCGACTCCATGATCTTGCTGACCACCTCGCGCCGATTGCCGCGCGCCGCCTTCACCGCCTTGGCCAGGGTGTGATAGCGCAGCGGATACAGGTGCGAGAACGCCAGGTCTTGCAGCTCGCGGTAAATAT
>JANPCW010000209.1:0-4702 GCA_031431155.1 Janthinobacterium sp.
AAGCCTACGGCTCAGCGGGTGGCCCGTTTCTCGTAGAGCCTAGTGATCCGATCCATCTGGGCCAGAATCGACTCGCTGGCATCTTCTACCACCAGCCGGTACGACAGTGCCCCCTCCAGCGCCAGCACCGCCTGCAACCAATCCCATTGCAAGCTGACGGCGTCGAGTTCGGCGCGAATCTCGGGCGTATTTTCAGGCGCGGCGATCAATTGCGCCAACGCGCTGGAAAACGCATTGCGGGTTGCTTCAATTTCGTCATATACCAGCGAGGTCTCGAAACCCCAGGCGTGCAGCATGTAATACATGGTCAACTTCTGGGACAACATGCGCTGGCGGCCTGCCAGGTTGACCAGGCGGCTGGTGGCAACGCCCGAACTGGCTTGCAAGGTGCGCGTCAGTTGTTCCGCAGTCTCCAGCAACGGCGCACTGCGCCGCATCAATTCGGCTGCCCCGGCGCGCGTCACCGGGCCGCCGGCAATCACGCGAAACGGTTCCCACTGCCGGCCAAGCGATCGCAACAGGGCGCGGCTGTTGCGATCGGTCGCGACCTTGCGCAACTGCACGAGGTTCTGGTCGTAGGTTGCGATCGCTTGCGTCAGTTGTGTGCGCGAAACTTCGGGTTTTACGCCCACGCCGATCTGGCAATACGCCTTGACGATACGCTGCGACAGCATGCGTTGGTAGCCTGCCTGGTTGACCGCCTCCGGCCCGGTCTGCCTGGCAGAGGCGGGTTGGCCGCCTAGCAGGATCCCGAGAAACAGCAGTGACGCTAAAGTAGTCCAGATTTTGCTCATTGGTGTATTGCTCCCATTGCGATGTCTCGATATCGGATCGTGCCGCGCGCTCTTAATATACCGCCATCCCAGTGGCGAGCAGGGCCCGCACCAGCTGTCTGGTCGCCTCTTCCAGCGACTTGATCGCCGCGCCGTGCTCGCCGGCCTTGGCCTGGGCCTCGGCTTGCGTGCGCAACTGCCGGTTTTCGGCCATGTAGCGCTCCACTTTATCGCGTACCGGGCCATCCGCCTTGCCTTCCTGGATTCTCATCTCGACCAGCATTTCGTGGCTGCGATTGCGTTTTTGTTCATACTCATACTCATCGGCCGGGGTCGCGAACTTAAGGTCGATCACCACCGTCTCGCCGGCCCGAAGTTCGCTCACCGTCGCCACCGCCAGCCGGTAGGCTTCGGTCAGCAGGCGATTGGTGTCGCCATGCCGGCCGGTGGCGGTCAGTTTGCCCGCTTCGGCCAGCATGCGATCGAGCTGGCCCAAGCGCGGATCCCGGCGCTTGCCCTTGTTTATCCATGACTCCGCAATCGACGCACTATAAGCGCCCACCTGTTCGGCCAGTTCAGCATTTTGGGTCAATTGAATTTTGGGGTCGAGCAGCGGTGCACTGACCGCCGCTGCCGATGCGCTGGAAACCGTGCGTAACGCTAGGTCAGCCGCTTTTTCCGCTGCCGGATGGTTGCCTGCGCCCTGCAGTGCGCGCGCTTCGTCGCGCAATTGGCTGGCCTTGGCCAGTTGCTTCTTGGTGTCGTCGCTTCCGCCATCCTGCAATTGCTTGATCTTGCCCGAATTGAGTAGGCTGTCGAGCAGCAACAGTTTTTGCTTGACCAGTGCGCTACGCTGGTCGCCCCCGGCTTGTGCCAGCGCAGGGGATTGGCCCCAGCACCAAGCGAGCGCTAAAACCAGGGCTGCAGCGCCGCAGCGCCATGTAGTGCGATTTCTTGCCCCGCTCTTTGTTTCCATCGTCGCTTTCCTCCCGCTGGCTGAACCATGCGCATTTCCCAGAAAGGCATACCCATCATCGGAGGCGCCTGCAAAGCGATGTTGCTTGGGCTTGCCCTGAAAAAATTGCTCAAATGCACACACATACGTTTCTATTGTACATCTGACTGGTGCCGTTAAATTTGACTATCTTCAGATGGGAGCGACGCTGGAAATAGGTCTCGCCGTCGATTGTTTCCATGCGACAATAAGAGGCGGGCGGACCATGCTTGTTTCTCCACCATAGGATTAAAAATGTTCAAGAATCTCACCATTAAATCGCGGCTGATTTTCGTCATCGGCTTTCTGGCCATACAATTGATTGTCGGCGCACTGATCGGCATTACGGCCCTCAGTTTCGCCAATCAATCGACGAAAACCATCTATGACGATCGGCTCGTCGCCATGGGGCAACTGGACCAGGTGGTGCGGCTTTTGCTGCTGAATCAGCTAACGGTGTCCAAGGCCGTCACCGGCGACTCGTCGGCGATGAGTCAGCAGATGGATGACGTGGAAGCGAATCTTCAAACGATGTCCAAGGCGTGGGCCAACTATATGGCGACCGATCACACTGCCGAAGAAAAGAAACTCGCCGATCAGTTTGCGCAGGCGCGCGACAAGTTCGTTGCCGACGGACTCAAGCCGGCGATCGCGGCCATGCGGGTGCAGGATATCCAGGGCACCACCGAGCTTGTGGATGGGCCGATGACGCAGTTCTTCGTGCCGGTCCGGCAAGGCATCAATGCACTGATCAAACTTCAATTGAACGTTGCCAAGGGCGAGTACGAGCAATCGCAACGCACCTATCACTTCGTGCGCGCCGCGTGTATCGCGGGCGTCCTGTTCGGCTTGGTACTGGCAACCGTTGTCGGCATCTGGCTGGTGCGCGCTATTTCCCATCCGCTCGAGTTCGCGGTGAAAGTGGCCGGCGGTATCGCCGCCGGCGACTTGACGCAGCGCATCGAGGTCCGTTCGAGCGACGAAACCGGCCGTCTGATGCAGGCATTGAAGGACATGAACGATAGCCTGGTCGGCATCGTGGGCCAAGTGCGATCGGGAACCGACACCATCGCGGCCGCATCGAGCCAAATCGCCAGCGGCAACCTGGACCTGTCATCGCGCACCGAACAACAGGCCAGCTCGCTGGAAGAAACAGCTTCATCGATGGAGCAGCTGACGGCAACGGTGAAACAAAACGCCGACAGTGCGCGTCACGCCAACGGCCTCGCAATGTCGGCCTCGGAAGTGGCAAGCAAGGGCGGCGCCGTGGTGTCGCAGGTGGTCGATACGATGGGCTCGATTAACGCATCGGCGAAGAAAATAGTCGATATCATCAGCGTGATTGACGGCATTGCGTTTCAAACCAATATTCTGGCGTTAAATGCCGCAGTGGAAGCGGCGCGCGCCGGCGAGCAAGGGCGCGGTTTTGCCGTGGTGGCCGCCGAGGTGCGCAGCCTGGCGCAACGTTCGGCCTCCGCGGCCAAGGAAATCAAGACCTTGATTGGCGATTCCGTGGAAAAAGCCGAGTTGGGCACGAAGCTGGTAGACCAGGCCGGCACCACGATGCACGAGATTGTCGAGAGCGTCAAACGTGTCACTGACATCATGGGCGAAATCACTGCCGCCGGTAAGGAGCAGACTGCGGGCATTGAACAAATCAACCGGGCCATTGCGCAAATGGACGATGTCACTCAGCAAAACGCAGCCCTGGTGGAAGAGTCCGCCGCAGCTTCGGCTTCCATGCAAGACCAGGACGCGCACTTGTCTCAGGTGGTCGGCGTATTCATGCTCGACGCGGTGGCAAGCGCGGCCGCCCCAAACCGTGCGCCATCGAAGCCGGTTGGGGCGCTGCGGGCGACCCGCGTGGCGGCCAGGAAACCCATCGCCGCGGCGAAACCGGCACGAATCGCAACGCACCAAGGTGCACACGCTGGGCAGGGCGACGAATGGGAGCAATTTTGAGAATGCACGCAAACCCGCACGCAAACCCGCACGCAAACCGTTACTTTCAAGAACATTGATTTTTATCAATTGCCAACCATAAATTAACGGCTAGGATCTAAGACCTTGTAAAGCGCGACTGCGCTGCATCGAGTCTTCACTAGCCACGGAATTAGCCAAGGAATCCTATGTTTACAACTTCTGAACAATTTTCACTCGCTGCCAAAGCCATGATCGAAGCGCAACTTGGGGCCTTCACGAGGTTTGCCCAAACCGCCGTCGACACTGGCGTCCGTGCCGTCGACTTCAACGTGGAGACCGTCAAGACCGCGCTGGCCGCGCACACCGTCGCCTCCAAGGAGTTGCTGGCGGCGAAAGATTCAAAGGGATTTCTTGGGTTGGCGGTCAGTCATTCACAGCAATCGATGGCGCGCGCGCTGTCCTACTCGCGTGAGGCGGCGAGCTTGGCCAGTGCTTCCCAGGCCAAGTTTTCCGAGGCGGCGAATATCGAAATCGCCGAATCCAAACGCCAGTTCGGTAGTTTGGTCGCTCAGCGCTAAACGCAGTGTTGTTGGCCGCATTTGAGGTTTGAAGAACGCAAGCAATTCGGCTAGACTGAACTTATGCTGCTCCAATAGACCCAATCCGGCCTTCGGCTCGGAACATCGGAGAACGAAATGGATGATGTTGTGATCGTGGCTGCGGGCCGTACCGGTGTCGGCAAGTTCGGCGGCAGCCTGGCCAAGATCCCGGCCGCCGAACTGGGGGCTCACGTCATCAGGGGCTTAATGGCACGAACCGGTATCGATCCGAACCTGATCAGCGAAGCTATCCTGGGGCAAGTGCTGACCGCCGGCGTGGGCCAAAACCCTGCGCGCCAGGCCGTGATCAAAGCTGGCCTGCCGGACATGGTGCCGGCCATGACGATCAATAAAGTGTGCGGCAGCGGCTTGAAGGCGACCCACCTGGCGGCCCAGGCGATCCGCTGCGGCGA
>JANPCW010000210.1:0-1881 GCA_031431155.1 Janthinobacterium sp.
GGAATGACGAACGCGTTCACCTCATGCACCGGACCATCGTCGCGCCGGCTCAAGATCACTTCGGATGCCTCTTCAATTGCCTGCTTCAAGAACTGGTAGGCATCGATGTCGGCATATCTGGTGCGCTCGAGCGCGTCGTAAAGAACCTCATCTTTTTTCTGCAGCAGGCACTTCTTGATCACTTTTTGAAACTCGAGCTGCATCTCCTTGAGTGCGCCACTCATCTGTGCGCCCTCCTCGTGCTCGGCAAGGTCAAGCGCCAGATCGCAGATTTTTTGCGCGAGCGCCTCGGCCAGGTCTTCAGGCGATGCGCCCGATTTGCGGGCGGCTGGTTTCTTATTTTTTGGCATGGTCAGTCAAGCTGGATTGATCCGGAATGACGCATTATCGCGCAACTGGGGCAATGATTTACAATGCGGGCTTATTTCTCAGGCAACCGCGCCAGAATCATCTCACCAGGTATGGAACATGAAAACAATATTGTTGGTGGGCGCAACCGGGCTGGTCGGGCAATCGGTGCTGCAGCAGGCACTGGCCGACCCGCGGGTCGCCAAGGTGGTCGCGCCGACCCGGCGTTCGCTGCCTGAGCACGCCAAGCTGGAAAACCCGGTGGTCGACTTCGACCGCCTGCCGGCCGATGCACCGTGGTGGAAGGCCGATGCCGTCATCTGCACCCTCGGCACGACGCTGGCCCAAGCCGGCTCGCGCGACGCATTTCGCACGGTCGACCGCGACTATCCGCTGGCCGTGGCCACCCTTGCCCAAGCGCACGGCACCAGCGCATTTGCGCTGAACTCGGCGATGGGCGCCGCCCCCCATTCCAGGGTCTTCTACAACCGTACCAAAGGCGAAGTCGAGCAGGCCCTGGCCGAGCTGGGCTTTAGCTCCCTGACGCTGGTGCGGCCCGGCCTGATCGGCGGCGCGCGCGCCAAGCTGCGCCCGGCCGAATTCGTCAGCGTGCACTTGTTGAGCATGCTCGGCCCGATCCTGCCGCGCCGCTACCGGGTAGTGCCAGCGGCTCGCATCGCCGGCGCCTTGCTGAACGCGGCCATCGGCGCGCGCCCAGGGCGCCAGATCATCGAGTCCGAAGCCTTGTAGCATCGGCACCGGCGCCACCAAAGGCCACGTTACCGCCGCTGCCCTCCGGTGCCTTGGGATGAACGCCTACTTCTTGACGGCGGCTTCCTTGCCCGCCTTGGCGAAATCGCCAGCGCTGATGAAAGACAGGCCGGCCGCCTTGAGGTTTTCACGCAGCGTTTTATTCACTTGCGCCACGGTCAGGGCGGCAACCTTGGCCTCCAGATCCTTGTCGTACGCCATGCTCCGGTCCAGATGCAGGTAAGTGGACAGGCGCCGCGCCAGCGGGCCATCTTCAGTCCGGTCGACTTCCTCGGACTGTTTCCAGCCCTTCTTCGCCTCGGCCAGTTCGGCTTCCGTAAAACCCTCGCTCAACACCTTATCGAGCTCTTCGCGCAGAACCGCTTCCACCTTGGCCGAATTTTGCGGCGCGCTGATCGCATACGCCACCCACATGCCTGCCGGCTCCTTCGGTGGCGCATTCAACGATGAGCCCACGCCGTAGGACAGACCTTCCTTCTGGCGGATGCGGTCAGCCAGGCGGCTGCGCAGCGCGCCGCCGCCCAGCATGTGGTTCGCGATCAACAATGCCGGGTAGTTGGGCGCGTCATCCTTCATGGCAATCGGTGTTACTGCCAGCAGCATGCTGTTGGCTTTGTCTGGCGTTTCCAGCGCCACTTTCGCGCCCGACACCGGCTTGATCGTGTCGGGAATACGCACATACGGTTGCGGCGCCTTCCACCCATCGAACAGGGTCGCCAGCTGGGCTTTGAGCGCCGCCGGTTCGAAATCGCCAACGGCCGC
>JANPCW010000211.1:0-10621 GCA_031431155.1 Janthinobacterium sp.
GCATCGGTTCCATGTTTTTTCGTTTCACCGTGCCACCCCCGGCCGCAGCGGCGCTGTGCGCAAATGCGCGCGCGCCGTCGCTACCAGCCGGAACCGCAGATCGATCCGATCCTGCACCGTCATCGCGCCACCCAGCACGGCAAACGGGGTAATCCCGAAATCGCTCTGCTTCAGGCTAAAATTGCCGCTTGCAGTAAGCTCATGTCCCTTCATTTCAATGGCGGCGGGCAGCGTGACGGTGCGTGTAACGCCATGCAGCGTGATCGAGACCGTCAAGGCCGCCGCATCTGGCGCCGCGCGCGTGACATGCATCACGACATCGGGAAAGCGTTCAGCATCCAGCACCTTGGTCAGCATGTTGCGGCGCGTGCCCGCGATGGCATCGGCCGACGGCTGGGTATCCATCCCTGCCTCGGTGCGCAGTCCGGCTTCGTCCACGGTGAGCTGGTCGAGCCGGAAATGGAGATCGGCACGGCCTTCTTGCGGTGCGACATAACCGTCGATCGTACGAATGGCCAGCACGTGATCATGCCCAAGCCGCGCCAGCCGTCCGCCGCGGTAGACCGTAATGCGGATCAACGATTGCTGCGGATCGATTCGAAACACCGGCACGCCGCGCGCCCGGGCTTGCGCGTAGTAGGCGCTCTGGATCGGGTCCGCCGGTAGCGTCGGCGGCGGCTGCGGTGCCGGCAGGGAGGCGCAGGCTGCGAGCAACGCTAGGGCAATACAAGAGACGATGTGGCACGTGCGGCGGATCAACATGATGGCAGTGCTCCCGTTGCGGTGTGGATCACGCCTGGCCGCACCCAGGCATTTGCATTGCCCTGATGCGCGCTCGGCGGCGGGCGACGGCATGCGCGTATTGTGGCACAAACCCCGGGACCGCAGCGGGCAGGCGCTGTCGTCGCCGCCACCGCCTGCTCCGCACGGCTTAGCGTTGCTTAGCCAGCCAGGCATCGATGTCCGGCAAGCGTTCGGCGCGCACCTTGATCCGGTAGCTGATCGAGGCCACCGCGGTATCGGCGTCGCGGCGCGAGCCGCGGGCCAGATTGGCGCTGGAGTAGGCCTTCAATTGGTCGATCGTGGCCGGGTTGGCCGAGCCGCTGGCCAGGCGCGGGAAGTAGCGGCTGCGCGAGGTCGCGTCGATCCGCTCGTTCACCTGTGCCATGTTTTGCAGCGCGTAGCCAAAGGCGACGTCAGCGTGAGTCTTGGCGACACGGGCAATCATTGCTGCGCTGTTGGTCACGCCAGGCTCCGGCGTCAGTGCCAGCCCCAGGGCACGCCTGGCCAGCGCCTGGTCCTTGCTCGATGCCAGCAGGTCATACAGCTGATCCTTGATCAGTGGCGTCTTCTCGGCCTGCGCGGCTGCGCGCAGTGCATCCCAGGTTGCAGCATCGGCGTGCCGCGCCACCACGCCGATGATCGCCTTGCGCAGCGCACCCGGCACGGCGCCGGGGTCGCTGGCCCGCGCGCCGTAGCGGCGGCGCGCTTCGGCAATCACGGCCGGGTCGCCCAGGTCGCTCAGGGTGTCGATCAGTTTCTCGCGCAGGTTGGCGACTGGTTCGGGTTCGGCGGGACGCGGGTTCCATCCGACCTGGGCCATGATCGGTGTCAGGCGGGCAATCGCAAAGCGGCTAAATTGTTGCTGGCGCTTCGGGTCAGGCTGGTAGTACTCGTTGATCGTGTCATAAACGTCGGCGATCTTGCCCCAGACCTGGGGGTCTGCCGATGGCGCGGTCGCGCTTGCCAGGTCGAGGAAATCGGAGATCGGCTGCAAGCCGGCCAAGCCGAGCGACCAGCTGTCGGACATCAGGCCCAGCTGATCGATCGGGGCCAGCGCGGCAAAGCCGGTGGCGATGGCGGCGAAATTTTTCGGCGAATAGAGGGTCCGGTAGTAGCCGGATTGGCCGGCATTGACCAGCACCGGCGCGCAGCCGGGAACCGTCAGGCTGGCCTTGCCGCCGGAAACCAGTGTGCGCACCTGGGCCGTGCTGCCGATGCCCTGAGCGATGACAGGCACGCGCCAGGCCAGCGGTTTCTTATTCGGATGGTCGCGGCTAAATTCGCCCTGGGTCAGCGCGACTGTGGTCTGCCCGTTGCGGCAAACCGCATCCCCGACCCGGATCATCGGCACGCCTGGCTGCAGTGTGAAGTCATGGGCGATGGCGGTGATCGGCTTGCCGGCCGCTTGCTCGATCTTGCGCCATAGGTCATCGGACACGGTATTGCCGTAGGCGTGAGCTTTCATGTAGGCACGCACGCCACTGCGCCAGGCGTCGGTCCCGACGTAGCTCTCAAGCATGCGGATCACCGATTCGCCCTTCTGGTAAGTGATCTCGTCGAACGCCTGGCTGGCCTGTTCAACCGTTGCCACGTGCTGCACCACCGGATGGGTGGTCGCAACGGAGTCGCGTGTAATTGCACGCTCGCGCACGCCGACGTCAGCCAGTGCTGTATGCCATTCCGGGTGCAGGCGCGCGCTGGTGCGGCTGTCCATCCAGGAGGCGAAACCTTCGTTGAGCCACAGGTCGTCCCACCAGCGCATCGTCACCAGATCGCCGAACCACTGGTGCGCCATCTCGTGGGCCGCAATCGCGAAGGCGCGCTGCTTGTCGGCCTGGGTGGAAATGGCCGGGTCGAGCAGCATCGCATGCTCGAATGTGAAGATCGCGCCCCAGTTTTCCATCGCGCCAAAAAACTGGCTGCGCCCTGGTGCTGCAATATTGTCCAGTTTCGGCAGCGGAAAGCGTACCCCGAAATAATCGTTGTAGTCGCGCAGGATGGCCTTCGATGCGTCCAGCGTGAAGGCGGCCTGCGCCAGCGCGCCCTTTTTGGTGACGACGCCCAGCTCGGTGCCATCGACGCTGGCCGTGGCGCGCTCGAATTCACCCAGCCCGAAGAACAGCAGGTAGGTCGACATTTTGGGCGAGGGCGCGAACTTGACCAGGCTGCGCCCGTCGGCCAGCGTAGTGGTTTTCACCACCGGCATATTGCTGACGGCCATTTCGCCGCTTGGCACGGTCGCCTCCAGCGTGAATGTGGCCTTGTAGCCCGGTTCGTCCCAGGATGGAATCATGCGGCGTGCGTCGGAATTTTCGAACTGGGTATAGAGGGCGCGCTTGCGGCCATCCTTGGTGTCATAGTCGAGCGAGAACAGGCCGACCGCCTGCGTGCCGATCTTGCCGTCATAGTCGAGCGCGAGCTGATAGTGGCCCTTGGCGATCAGGCGCGCGAAAGAAAACGTCGCGCTCTGGTCGTTGGCGTTGAGCTTGACAGTGGCCGTGGCCGGCTTGGTACTGGCCCCGCTCAGGGTGGCGCTGTGAAAACTGAGGTCGGTGGCATTGAGCGTGATGGAGGAGGTCGGTTGCAGCACGTCGATGCTGATCGTCACCTTGGCCTGGAAGCGCGATTGTTGTGCATTCGGAGTGAGCGACACGGCGTAATGGCTCGGGCGCACCGTGCGCGGCAACTGGGTCGTGGTCTGCGCGGCGGCGGCAAGCGCTGGCACGGGCGGCACGGCCATGGACGGGTTGGCGCACATGCCGGCAAGCACAAGAATGGCGGCGGAAATCAGGTTGCGATGCATTGGAGACCCTTTAAATCGATGGAATGAACGACCCTGCGCATTTCGCCCACCGAGCACAGGCATGGCGACGCATCTCGCCCCGCAATCTAAAGCGAAAGCACCGGCATGTCAAACGTAGCAAGCATGCGGTCATCGGGAACACGGCAAACGTCTCGAATTGGCGTTATTATTCCGTCTACACTTGATTAACGCGAGGACGACATGATCGACCTGTACACCGCTGCCACCCCGAACGGCCACAAGATCTCGATTGCGCTGGAAGAGCTCGCGCTGCCTTATTCGATGCACGTGCTTGAGCTGTCGCTCGGTCAGCAAAAGGAGCCCTGGTTCTTG
Source organism: Janthinobacterium sp. (assembly GCA_031431155.1). Classification (GTDB taxonomy): domain Bacteria; phylum Pseudomonadota; class Gammaproteobacteria; order Burkholderiales; family Burkholderiaceae_D; genus JANPCW01. The sequence continues at coordinate 3,920 of JANPCW010000211.1, forward strand.
GCCATCAATCCGAACGGGCGCATTCCTGCCATCGTGGACCGCGCGGCGGACAATTTCGCGGTGTTCGAGTCCGGCGCCATCTTGCTGTATCTGGCGGAAAAAACGGGCCAGCTGATGCCGCAGGACGTGAAGGGCCGCTCGCTGGTGCTGCAGTGGCTGATGTTCCAGATGGGCGGCATTGGTCCGATGATGGGACAGGCGAACGTGTTCTTCCGCTATTTCCCTGAGAAGATTCAAGCCGCGATCGACCGCTATCAGGGCGAGAGCAAGCGCTTGATGCGGGTGCTCGATGGGCGCCTGAAGGACCACGAATACCTCGCTGGCGCCTATTCGATTGCCGATATCGCCAACTGGGCGTGGGTGCGCACCCACAACTGGTCGGGCGTGCAGATTGACGATCTGCCGCACCTGCAGCGCTGGGTCGAGGCGATCCGGGCCCGGCCGGCGGTTCAGAAAGGGATCGTGACGCCGCCCTCGGCGATGGATCGCGAGACCGACGATGCGGCCGAAAAATTTGCGCAGCAAGCGCGCACCATGCTTGAAACCGGTCAGTCGCGCGGCGCCTGATCCCACCGCACTCATCGAGAAGAGAGATTTCCATGAAGTTGTTTGTCAGCCCGTTTGCCCCGAATCCGCGCCGCGTCACTATGTTCATCGCCGAGAAGGGGATAGCCGGAATCGAACAAGTGAAGGTCGATTTGGCCTCCCACGAGCACAAGAGCGCGGCATACCGCGCCAAAAATCCGATGGCGCGGGTGCCGGCCCTGGAGCTCGATGATGGGCGCGTGCTCAGCGAAACGCGCGCCATTTGCAGTTACCTCGAAGGCTTACACCCGGAGCCTAATTTGATGGGGGTAGGTTTTGAAGAGCGCGCCTTCATTGAAATGGCGGACCGCCGGGTCGAGTTTCACTTGTTTTCCGGTATCGCCAACTGGGTGCGCCACACGCACCCGGCGCTGGCCTATCTGGAACAGCCCCAGTTCCCCGAGTTCGGCAACTCGGAAGGGACCAAGATGCGCGATGTGGCGCGCTGGCTCGACGCCGAACTGGCGCATCAACCCTTCGTGGCCGGGGAGCGTTTCACAATCGCCGATATCACCGCATTTTGCGCGCTCGAATTTGCGCGCGGCTTGATGAAATTCCGGCCCGCTGCGGAAGGGATGGAGCACTTGCAGGCCTATCGTGACCGGATCGCAGCCAGGCCGAGCGCCGCGGCAAAATAGAGGAAGGGCGGGGGCGCTGATCGCTTACACGCCATTCTTCCCACGCGAACGCATCCCCGGGCGATAATGGGCCTGTTTTGGGTCTATTTACACCCGCGCCTCCCACATCACGGAATCAAATGCCTGAACCCGTTACGCCCGGCCTTCTCATCATGCACGGCAACCAGATGGAACAGTTGCGCGCCGCCGTGTTTCAGTGGCTGCGCAACAATCCGCTGGCGCCGCTCGAATCGGAAATCTTCCTGGTGCAGTCGAACGGCGTGGCCGAATGGCTCAAGATCGCCCTGGCCGAGGAAATGGGCGTATGCGCCGCGACCCGGGTCGCCTTGCCCGCGCGCTTTCTGTGGGAAACCTACCGTGGCTTGCTGGGGCGCGAACGGGTGCCGATCCGCTCTGCGTTCGACAAGTCGGCCCTGACCTGGCGCTTGATGCGCCTGCTGCCGGCGCTGCTGGCCGATCCTGCCTTCCTGCCGCTGCGGCATTTCCTCGGTGACGGCGACCCCGAGCGGCGCCTGCAACTGGCGCAGCGGCTGTCCGACTTGTTCGACCAGTATCAAGTGTACCGGGCCGATTGGCTGGCTGACTGGGCCGACGGGCGCGATCAGCTGCGTAGCGCGGGCGGCGATGCCGTGCCCCTGAAGCAGGATCAGCGCTGGCAGCCGCATCTGTGGCGCGCAGTGATCGCCAGCCTGCCACAAGCCAGCCGGGAACTGGGCCGCGTGACCATCCACAGCCAATTCCTGCAAGCGATCGCCGATGGCGCCAAGCCGGCCGGTCGCCTGCCGCGCCGCGTGGTGTTGTTCGGGATCTCGGCGCTGCCCTACCAGACTTTAGAGGCGCTCGCCATGCTGGCGCGCCACACCCAGGTGTTGCTGGCCGTGCCCAATCCGTGCCAGTTTTACTGGGGCGACATCATCGAAGGGCGCGAATTGCTCAAGGCACAGCATAAGCGCCAGCAGTTGCGCGGCGGCGTCGATCTGGGCCAGGTGCCGCTGGAACAATTGCATGCGCACAGCCATCCATTGCTGGCCAGTTGGGGCCGCCAGGGCCGCGATTTCGTGCGCATGCTCGACCAGTTCGACGCGCAGGCCACCGGCGTTGAAAACATGCGCATCGACCTGTTCAGCCAAGGCGAGGGCGCCAACCTGCTGGGCCAGGTCCAGGCGGCCATCCGCGACATGCTGCCCTTGGACGAGCATCCAAGACTGGCCTTGGCACCGGATGATCGTTCGATCCAATTTCACGTCACCCATAGCGAGCAGCGCGAAGTCGAGGTCTTGCACGACCAGCTATTGTCCTGGTTCGGCGCCGACGCCGACGCCAACAGCGCGCCTCCCTTGCGCCCGCGCGACGTGGTCGTGATGGTGCCCGATATCGATGCCTTCTCGGCCGCGATCCACGCCGTGTTCGACCAGCACAAGCGCAGCGACCCACGCTATATACCGTATGAGATCGGCGACGTCAACGAGCGCAGCGTGAACCCTCTGCTGGTGGCGCTTGAATGGCTGCTGCGCCTGCCGCAGCAGCGCTGCCGCCAAAGCGAGGTGCGCGATTTGCTGGACGTGCCGGCGCTGGCGGCTCGCTTCGGCCTGAGCCCGGACGACTTGCCCACGCTGGGTCTGTGGATCGAAGGCGCAGCCGTGCGCTGGGGCCTGGATCAGGCGCACCGCGACGGACTCGGCCTGGGCTCGGCCGGCGAACAGAATTCGTGGATCTTCGGGGTCCGCCGCATGCTGCTCGGTTACGCCTGCGGCAGCGGCGCCAGCTTCGCCGGGATCGAACCCTATCTGGAGGTGGGAGGCCTCGATGCGGCACTGGCCGGCTCGCTGGCGCAATTGGTCGAGACCTTGCTGGAATGGCGCGCGCGCCTGCTCCAGTCGCGCTCGCCGGCCGCATGGGGCCAAGAGGCGCGCGCATTGCTGGCGGCATTTTTCGACGCTGGCGAGGAGGGCGATCGGCTGACCCTGAACCGGCTGGAAGAATCGCTGCAAGCCTGGCTTGAGACTTGCGAGAATGCCCAATTCGACCAGGAGCTGCCGCTGTCGGTGCTGCGCGAAGCCTGGCTGGGCACGCTCGACGAGCCGACCCTGAACCACCAGTTCGTCTCCGGCGGCGTGACTTTTTGCACCCTGATGCCGATGCGCGCGGTACCGTTCCGGGTGGTTTGCCTGCTCGGCATGAATGACGGCGACTTCCCGCGCCGCGCCAGCGGGGTTGACTTCGACTTGCTGGCGCTGCCCGGCATGGCCCGCCCCGGCGATCGCTCGCGCCGCAACGATGACCGTTACCTGATGCTCGAAGCCTTGCTGGCCGCGCGCGACAAATTCTATATCAGCTGGGTCGGGCGCAATGTGCGCGACAACAGCGAACAACCGGCCTCGGTGCTGGTGTCGCAGTTGCGCGATTATCTGGCCGCCGGCTGGCAGCTCGATCTCGATCGGCTCACCACCCTGCATGCCCTTCAGCCGTTTAGCCGGCGCTATTTCGAACAAGGCGGCTTGCTGACCTACGCCCGGGAGTGGCGCGCGGCCCACGCCGGGGCCGGGGTCGAGGTCGGAGTCGAAGTGCCGCCGCCCGATGCGGCCGCGCAGGCCCCATTCGAACTCGATCCCACGTTCAGCCTCAAGCTCGGTGAACTGGCGAGCTTCATAAAGCAACCGGTGCGCTATTTTTTCCGCCACCGTCTAGGGGTCATATTCACCGATGCGCAAGCGCTTGGCGAGGACGAAGAGCCTTTTGCCCTGGATCCGCTGGAGCGGTACTTCCTGGAAGACCGGCTGCTGGAAGACAGCCCGCAGGGCGAGGGCAACGCGTTCGAGGTGCTGCAGGACGTGCGCGCCAATCTCAGCGCGCGCGCCGAACGCCTGACGCGCGAAGGCGTGCTGCCGATCGGCCTGATCGGCTTGCAGTGGCAGCGGCAGCTGGTCGGGGACCTGGTGCCGGTGCGCAGCGCCTGGTTGAGATTGGCAGCGCAATTTCCGCTGGCGGCCGAAAAGCAGGCGATCAGCCTGCAGTTCGGCGAGGTTCGCCTGGAGGACTGGCTCGACCAGCTGCGCCGCGATGGCGGAGATGGGGACGATGGAAACGATGGAAACGATGCCGTCTGGCTGATGCAGATGTCGTCGAAGGTAGTCGACAAGAAAGGCCGGCCACGGGGCGACAAGCTGATCGCCGCCTGGCTGCGCCAATTGGCCGCCGCTGCCCTGGGCCAGCGTGTTACCGGTTACCTGGTCGCGCGCGACGCAGTGATCACGATGGCGCCGCTGGCCCAGCTTGACGCAATCGATACGCTGGCCGGCCTGGTGGCGATCTGGCGCGACGGCATGAACCGGCCGTTGCCGACCGCTTGCAAAACCGCGCTGGCGCTGCTGCAGGGAGACGACCCGCGCGCCGCTTATGACGGCAACTTCAATCTGACCGGCGAGAGCGGCGAGCTGTGCCTGGCGCGCCTGTGGCCCGATTTCGCAGCCCTGGCGGAAAATGTCTATTGGGCCGACTGTTCGGCCGAGTTGTACGGTGCGCTGGCGCAGTGGATGGAACATCACATTTCGATCGCCATGATTGGCGGCGCCGAGGAAGAAGCCGAATGATTCAAGCGCTTGAACCGTTGAGTTTTCCACTGCATGGCGCGCGCTTGATCGAGGCCAGCGCCGGCACCGGCAAGACCTGGACCATCGCCGCCTTGTATGTGCGCCTGGTACTGGGGCATGGCGCCGAACATGGGTTCGCGCGCCCTTTGCTGCCGGCCGAAATCCTGGTCATGACCTTCACCCGCGCGGCCACGCGTGAACTGTCGAACCGGGTGCGCGAACGGCTGCTCGAGGCGGCTGCGTATTTCCGCGGCCAGAGCGGGGAGCGGCGCGACCCATTCCTGGACCAGTTGCTCGAATCGTATCCGGCCGGCAGCGAACGGGAACAGGCTGCGCACCGGCTGATGCTGGCCGCCGAGACGATGGACGAAGCGGCCATCTTCACCATCGACGCCTGGTGCCAGCGCATGTTGCGCGAACATGCCTTCGACAGCGGCAGCTTGTTCGACGAGGAACTGGTCAGCGATGAGCGCGAGCTGTTCAACGACGCCGCCAATGACTACTGGCGCCAGCAGGTCTACCCGCTCAACGCCGCGGCGCTGGCCCCGTTGCTGGCATGCTGGCCGGACGTGGCGGCCCTTAAGCAATCGGTGCGCGCGCTGGTGCAACGGGCCATTTGCGTCGAGCGGCCGACCGATGAATCGCTGGCCGCCCTGATCGCGCGCGTGCAGCGCGACCGGCACGCGCAATTGTTGCACCTGAAAACAGGCTGGGTGGAGCGCTCGGACAGCATGGAGCAATGGATTTCGGCCCAGCGCGACGGCGCGCCCAAGTGCTTCAACGGCACCAAGATGAGGCCGGACGGCCTGGTCAAGTGGTTCGATGGCTTGCGCGCGTGGGCGCTTGACCCGCCGGCCGTGATGCCGCAAATTACCGCGACCGCCTGGCACCGCTTGACGCCGGATGGCATCAGCGACGCATTCACCAAAGGTTTTGGCGCCGACATCCGGATACCGGCCTGTTTCGAGGCGACGGCGGACCTGAAGATCGCGCTGGACGCGCTCGCGCCGCTGGCCCATGATCTGCTGTGCCACGCAGCCGCGACCATCGCGCGCCGCATGACCCAATTGAAGCAGCGCACGCGCCAGTTCGGGTTTGCCGACATGATCGAACGCTTGAAAGCGGCCCTGCAGGGCGATAACGGCAGCGCACTCAGAGAGCGCATTACCGGGCAGTATCCGCTTGCGATGGTCGACGAATTCCAGGATACGTCGCCGGACCAGTACCTGATCTTCAACCTGCTGTACCGCGTGGCCGAGAACGATCCGGCCCACGGCCTGTTCCTGATCGGCGACCCGAAGCAATCGATTTACGGGTTTCGCGGCGCCGACATTCACAGTTACCTGGCCGCGCGCCGCGCAACCGTTGGCCGCCACTATCAGCTCGGGACTAATTTCCGTTCTTCCCAAGCGCTGGTACAGGCGGTGAACCATTTGTTCCTGCATGCGGAAGGCGGCGCCGAAGGCCACCCTGGCTTTGCCGCCGGCGCTTTCCGGTTTCGGCGCGGCGACCAAAATCCCTTGCCGTTTGCGGCGGTGGCAGCGCACGGCCGCACGCAGCAATTGGTCGCCGCCGACGGCCCATGTCAAGCGCTGACCGTGTGCTACAGCGATCTCGACGCTATGACGGCCGAGGATACCCGCAGTTTCTTCGCCGATCACTGCGCCGAACATATCGTCGGCTTGCTGAACGACCCGCACGCCGGATTCCACGGCCAGGACGGCTTTACGCGCTTGCAACCGGCCGACATCGCGGTGCTGGTGCGCGACCGCAAGGAGGCGGCGGCGATCCGGCGCGCGCTGCGGCAGCGCCAGGTGGCCAGCGTGTATTTGTCCGACAAGGATTCAGTCATCGAAAGCGAAGAAGCGGCCGACGTGTTGCGCTGGCTG
>JANPCW010000212.1:0-15065 GCA_031431155.1 Janthinobacterium sp.
CGTACATCGAAGACACGCCGCTCAATCTGACCGACATCGTCATCAGCGATGTCGACAGCGCCAGCGTGACGGCTACGCTGACCCTGTCCAACGCAGCCGCCGGCAGTCTGAATACCGGCACCTCGGGTGCGGTGACCTCGACCTACGCTGCCGGCAGCGGGGTGTGGAGCGCCAGCGGCGCCATCGCCGACGTCAACGCCTTGCTCGCTGGCCTGAGCTTCACGCCGGCAGCCAACTTCGACGCCAACTTCAGCATCGCCACCAGCGTCAGCGATGGCGCGGCCACCATCACTGGCAGCAAGGCGATCACCGGCAGCGCCTTCAACGATGCACCGGTAGCCAACCCCGACACCCTGACGGCCACCGAGGACACGCCAGTGACCTACACGGCGGCGCAGCTGCTGTGCAACGACAGCGATGTTGAAAACGACAGCCTGAGCATAGTCTCTGTGGCCAGCGGCGCCGGAGGCACGGCCGTGCTCAACGACGACGGCACGGTCAGCTTCACGCCCGACGCGAACTTCAACGGTGCGGCCAGCTTCAGCTATGTGGACAGCGACGGCACGGACACTAGCAACAGCGCCGGCGTGGCGGTCAACGTGGGCGCGGTCAATGATGCCCCCACGACCACAGCGGTGAGCCTGACGGCGATTACCGAAGACAGCGGCTCCCGCCTGATCACCCAGGCCGAGCTGCTGGCCAACGCCAGCGATATTGACAGCGCCTGCCAAACAGCGCGCAGCCTGACCATCGTCACAGGACTGGGCAGCCTGGCAGACAACGGCGACGGTAACTGGAGCTACACGCCGGCGCTCAACGACGACAGCGCGGTCAGCTTCAGCTACACGGTCAGCGACGGCAGCTTGAGCGCAGCGGGCAGCGCCACGCTGGACTTGACGCCGGTCAACGATGCGCCGGTGCTCACCAGCGCCAGCATGGCCTTGAACGAAGGCCAGGCGGTCACGCTCGGCGGCGCCAACTTTGGCGATACCGATCCGGACGACACGGACTTGACCTATACGCTCAGCGCAGTCACCGGTGGGCTCTTCCAACTGAGCAGCGCAGCGGGTGTCGCCATTACAACGTTCACGAGCGCCGAGCTCGCAAGCGGCCTGGTGCAATTCGTACATGACGGCAATGAGGCGGCGCCAACATTCGGCATCACAGTCAACGATGGCGCTGTGGACTCCAGCACCCTGGCAGCGACGATCACCTACACGCAGCTCAACGACGCACCGGTGCTGAACACCGTCAGACAGCCAGTTATGGGCGTACAAGTTGAGGATGCCGGTTCTCCAGTCAGCGCCGCAGGTACTCTTGTCGCATCGCTGGTGGACTTTGCGTTTCCTGTTGGGCAAGTCGACAATGTCAGAGATGAAGACGCGGGCGCGGTATTGGGTATTGCGGTGACGGCCGCGGATGCTGCACACGGCAGTTGGTGGTATTCGATCGATGGCGGTGCGAGCTGGAACACCCTGGGTGAGGTCGCGAACAACAGCGCAAGGATGCTCGCCGCCGATGCCTCCACACGCCTGTACTTCCAGCCCGCCCCGGATTGGAACGGGGCACTGCCGACGGCAATTGCGTTCCGGGCATGGGACCAGAGCAGTGCGAGCAACGGTTCGGTCGCTGACACCACCGCCCCAGGCGGTGCAAGTGCGTATTCCGTGGCAAACGCAAGCGCCAGCCTGGTTGTGACACCCGTCAACGACGCGCCGCAGGGCCGCGACGAAACGGTTGCTGTCGCGGCAAACACGTCGTATGTCTTTTCTCTGGCAGACTTTGGTTTCAGTGAGTTGCGTGACACTCCTGGCGACGCTCTCGCGGGCATCCTGGTCCATATGCCTGTTGCAAACGGACGCCTGACGGTCTCCGGTGTGGCAGTCGTGGCCGGTCAGTTCGTGAGCGCCACTGACATCGTTGAAGGAAGGCTGGTGTTCACGCCCGCGACAGGTGTAGGCGGTCCAACGATTTCAGCATTCCAATTTCGGATTCAGGACACCGGAGGCACCGCGGGAGGCGGCGTGGATATTGATCCGGTTTCACGAACCATGAGTTTCACGGTTGCCGCGCCACGGCCGTCGGCCCAAGTTCCTCATGTGCCGCCTGCCATTGTTGTTCCAGGCAAAACAGCTTCTGTCGCGCAACCACCGGCAGTTGTTGCTGCCATTGATACTAGGGGCGTTGCGGAAACCTTGGCTGGTGAACGGCCTGCCGCGACATCGTCCAAACCTACATCGGCCCGATCTGGTGTGGAACCCACGGACACGCGCACCGTGGTGCCGTCCCTAGCAGGTTCGCTGCAAGGTCTGGTCGGTGTTGTCGCGCAGGACGCGATGTTGGCGCCTATCGTTGCCAGTGCTGTCAACGGCGGGCCAGCGTCGGACGGCATTCAGACGGCTGGCGACTTGCTGGAAAGGTTCAGGCTTGCATTGCTGAGGTCAGACCTGACGACAGATGCGGGCCCTGGGTCGTCGCAGGCCCTGGCCGGCCTCGCCGCGGGGCAGGTTCCGATGCCTGACCACAGTGCTGACAAGGAGCCGATGCGGTTTGGTTTGAGTGGCGCCATGGCTGCCAGCGTGGCAGGTATTGTGGTATCGGCGGGTTTCGTCACTTGGGCCATGCGGGCTGGCGGCTTGTTGACAACGCTACTGATCTCGGTGCCAGCGTGGCGCAATATCGACCCGTTGCCGATTCTGGTGCCCGAAGCGGACAAACCACAGTGGACGTCTGACGAGGAGCAGGAGCGCGAAGAGGCGGCCTTGTCCGGGTTGTGGCACGCCGGTACAGGGCACGGGACTGACGTGGGCGCGCGATGAAGCAACTGGCGCTGCGCGTGATGGGCAAGTTCTCGCTGGGGCCGGCCGCCCGCGTCAGTCTGGGGCTAAGTTCGCTCGTGGTTTCCTTGCTGCTGGCCGCAGATCTTGCATTTGGCCTAGGGCCCAATCAGCCCGAACAACTGCGACAGTTACGCGCACGTATCGCGGAAAACGTGGCCATTCACACCGCCACACTACTGGAAGCCGGCAATCCAAAGGCGTTGGAGCGCTTGTTTCAAGAGTTGATGGTCCGCGACAAGGATGTTTCTTCGGTGGCGGTGCGGCGTAGCGACGGGCGTGTGATGGCGCAGGCAGGCGATCATGCGGCAGTCTGGGTGCCACCCAAGCGCGGCGTATCCGAAATGGACAACATCCACGTTCCGTTGGAGATGAATGGCAAGCAATGGGGCGCCGTTGAGGTCAGCTTCGAACGCGCGTCGCCCGACACCCTGTGGCGCTGGCTGCGCCAGCCGTCGGTGCTCATGGTGCTGCTGATGGGTCTGGGCAGTTTTGCCGGCTTCACGCTGTATTTGCGGCGCGTGCTGGCGCATCTTGATCCGTCTGCAGTCATCCCCGACCGGGTGCGCAGTGCCTTTGACGTGTTTTCGGGGGGCGTGATGATTGTTGATCCGGCCGGGCGGATGATGCTTGCGAATGCCGCGCTGCGCGGCTGGATGGGTGACCAGGCTGATGCGATTTTGCAAGGACGGCCGATTGAATCGCTGTCATGGTTCAAAAAAAGTCTGTCACTGGACCGCAACGAACATCCATGGTCGCGTGCCATGTCCACCGCGATTGGGGTTGAAGGGGAGTATCTGGAATTTCGACTGGCAAGCGGCGAGCCGTTGATGGTCGTGGTGAATGCGTCTCCAATCATGGATGGCATGCGCAAGGTACGGGGTTGCCTGGTGACGTTTGACAACGTCACGCCGGTGCACGTACTCAATACCCAGCTGGTCAAGTCCATGGCTGATCTGGAGGGCTCGAAGCGTGAGATCGAGCAGAAGAACAATGAGTTGCGCCAGTTGGCAACGCGTGATCCGTTAACCGGCTGCCTGAACCGCCGTGCGCTGTTGGATAAGCTCGATCGGCTGTTTGCGGAACGGCGTGAAAATGGCGGCGCTCTTTGCTGCATCATGGCCGATATCGATCATTTCAAGTCGTTCAATGACCGGTATGGCCATGCCGTTGGGGATCAGGTGTTGCAGTCGGTCACGCGCAGCCTGTCGAGCGCACTGCGCGAGGTTGACCTGCTGTGCCGTTACGGGGGAGAGGAGTTTTGCATCATATTGCCACAGGTCGACCTGGCGGAGGCCAGCTCGATCGCCGAACGATTGCGGGCAGATGTCGAGCATCGCGCCGGTTCATCGGTCCGATCAACCGCGGGCCTGGTCGTAACGTCGAGTTTTGGGATCGTCGAACTCGGGCCTGACGTCAACGATCCGGCCCAGATGATAGACATGGCAGACCAGGCCTTGTATGAGGCCAAGAATTCGGGCCGAAATCGCGTGGTAACTTACACACAAAAAATCGGGCGCACCTAGGAGTCTGGGCGGCAGACCATGTGGCGGCGCGCGTGGCACCGAGTATTGAATTGAAATGTCACTAAATGCACTATGCTAAAACGCATCACGGTATCGGAAAACTTAGCGGAGTCTGAATAACATGCCCCACTTTTGCGCGAACGAGCAAGCACTGGCGACCATTGGTCAGGGTGCTGCAACACCCGGGATTGCCCCGTTTTGACAGCGCTGCCTACCCGCGATCAAACGGAATGGCCGTCCAAGCTGGCAGTGGGGGCGGCGGCCGTGTGCATCGCTGCAGTAATGACCTTGGCCTGGCACGGCAACCCGAAGATTGCGCAGGCCGAGACAATTGACGCGCATCAGCAGGCTGACGCGTACCGGGCGGAACTGGAGAACCGGTTGCGGCTGGCCGATCGCGTATTGCGCTCGATCACAGCCGATGTCTCTAGCAACGGCCAGGACGCGGCGCCGCTCGGTGCCGCCGAAAGACGTTATTTCAATGCAGTGACGTTCTCCCGCGCGGGTAAACCGGAAGTTCACATGCTGGGCGCGCCAAGCTCGGCTCCGGCGCTGACGGCAGCCATGCTGGAAAAAGTCGCCAATGGTGATTCAGTGCTTGTCACGGCAATCAACAACAGCAGCGTGAGCGCCAGGGTGACGCTAGTGCGCCAACTTACGCAGTCCGGTCCCAACCCCGGTTTCTTAGCCGCCGAAGTTTCTGCGCGATATTTATGGGAAGCCCATAACGGGGCGGTGGGCCCGACCAATCTTTGCGTGCGCGATGCCGGCGGCGCCACGCTGCACTGCTCCGATCCGAACGCTCGGCGCGCGATCAAGACGCTCGGCAACGAGCTGGCAGCGTCGAACGATCCGCTGATCTGGACTGCAGGTACTGAAGTCTGGCGGGGCGCCGATGCGCCGCTTGAACTTGTTTCGCCCTACCTTCAGGGTCGCTGGACGGTGCTGGCAATCACATCGCCGGCTTCGGCAGGTGGCCACACGATGCCCGCCTTGTTATGGAGCCTGGCGTTGATTGGGGCATCCCTGCCGGGCTGGCTCTTCGCGTTGGTGCGCCTGCGTGGGCAGGGGGCCATACGGCCCGCGCCGGACCAAGGCCAGAGCGCGCTTGCGTCCGCGTCGGTTGGCGCCACGCAGACAGACACACCGGTCGGTGCCCAAGCGATGTCGCGCATGTTGGACCGGCAACGGCGCACGATACGGGCCATGGCCGATATTGATCGGGCCTCGTTATCCCATGCGGACGTGGAGCGTCTGCTGGAACTCGTGTCCGGCCATCTGCTGGCGTGTACCGGCAGCGATCTACTTCTGGTTGGCGTGCTCGATTGCGATCTGTCCAGCCGCATGGTGGTGGTGCTGGCCGCAACCGGCCGCGCGCAGTTGTCACCAGAACACAACAAGGCAGTCGATGCATCGGTGCATCGGCTGCTGGCGGTACCAACCGATGGCGGATGGCTTCACCAATTGAGCGAATTTCCCCTGCTGCTGCCGCTGGCAGAACGCGGCGTAACCAGTGCCTTCGTATTGCCGATCCACCAGGATGCGCAGCCAGCCGGAATGGTTGCGCTGGCATCGATCGGCGCCGGGCCGATCGGCAGCAACGAAATTAGCAATGCGCGTGCACTTGCCGGCCGGTTGGGTGCGGCGCTCACTTCGTTGGCGCGCGAGCAGGCGTTGTACGCACAAACCAATTTCGACACCACCACCTCGCTGCCGAATCGGCAGTACCTCAAGGAATACCTGCCGCAGCACATGCATCGCGCCCGGCGCGAACGTGGGCAGTTGGCACTATTGTTTGTCGACCTGGATGATTTCAAGAATGTCAATCGCAGCGCAGGCCACAGCCGTGGTGACCTGGTGCTGGCAGATGCGGCAGCCCGCATGCGCCAGTGTGTCCGCGAGGAAGATCTGGTTGCTCGATTTGGTGGCGACGAATTTGTCGTCGTCCTGCCCCGCGTGGCAGAAGGGATGGACGCCCGCCGGGTTGCCGATAAGTTGCTCACTGCCTTGGCCAGGCCGTACCTGATCGAAGGCGAGGAACACCGTCTGGGGTGCAGTATCGGCATCAGCGTCTTTCCGGAGGATGCGCAAACGGTCGACAGCATGCTGCGCAATGCGGACTCGGCCATGCTTGACGCCAAAGCCGCCGGACGTGGCCGTTACGCATTTTTTGACGCCAGCGTCAATCGTGCAGCGCTCGATCGCACCCAACTGGAACTGGAGTTGCGACGCGCCATTGCCAATGCCGAGTTTGTGGTGTACTACCAACCCCAAATCGATCTTCGCACCGGCAAGATTGACGCAGCCGAGGCGCTGGTCCGCTGGCACCACCCCACCCGCGGCCTGATTTCCCCACTGGAATTCATCGCGGTGGCCGAGCAGGCAGGCTTGATCGGGCAAATTGGTGAGCAGGTCCTGCTGGCGGCATGCACTCAGTTTCGCCAGTGGGAAGCGCTGGGTATGACGCTCCAGCGAATCGCGGTGAATGTCTCGAGCCTGGAGGTTACGCGCGCAGACATCGTGACCCGGGTCAACCAGGTCCTGCGCGACACAGGGCTACGGCCAATGCACCTGGAGCTGGAAATCACCGAAGGGATATTCCTGGATGACAGCGGGGACAACCTGGACAAACTCAATGTGCTGCGCCAACGCGGAGTGCGGATCGCGTTGGACGATTTCGGTACCGGTTATTCGTCGCTGGGGTCCCTGCAGAAGTTACCGGTCGATGTCATCAAGATCGATCAGTCGTTTGTGCGCGACCTGGCGACCAACCCTGACTCCGGGTCCATTGTGCGTGCCATCTTGGACGTTGCGCGAAGCCTGGGCAAGTCCGTGGTCGCGGAAGGGGTGGAAACCCCGGCACAACACGCGCAACTGGTCGCCTGGGGCTGTGATGTCGGGCAGGGCTACTTGTGGAGCCGTCCGCTTGCGGCGCCGGAATTTGAAACCTTCTGGCGCCAGTGGCAGGCGTTGCCGCAACCGCCCGCGCTGCTGGTCGACTAGTCATATAATCCTGTATGCCAAGGCTGCCCGTGTTACATTGTCCACGTTGCCCGCAGTCATCGTGGAGCGCAACACCGCGCGCAGTGCCGGCAGGGCAATCCCAACCAAATTATTAAGGTTTAGGCACATGTACCGGACAAGACGATTTGCAATTAGCGTAGTCGTGATGTGCGCTTGGATGGGTAAGGCGGCCGTCGCTTCCGACTTCGACTGTGTCATCCATCCGCGCCAGGTCCTGGAGCTACGAAGCCCGATCGAGGGTTTGCTGGAGCGTGTGACAGTGGATCGGGGCGACAACGTTCGCAAAGGTCAGGAACTCGCGTTCATTGACGCCTCGGTCGAGCGTGTCTTGCTCGAGAGCGCAAAATTCCGTTCGAACTTGGAAGGCGCGTCCCGCGCCGGGCAGAGCAAGCTGCAGTTGAGCACGCGCCGACTTGAACGGGTGCAGAATTTGTCGAGCAAGGATTTTGTTTCCCATCAGGCACAGGACGAGGCGAAAAGCGAGAAGGAACTGGCCGAAGCCGAATTGCAGGAGTCGCGCGAAAACCGCAAGCTGGCTGAAATCGAATACCGCCGGCAACTTGCTATGATCCGCCTCAAGGCCATCCGCAGCCCGATCAACGGTGTCGTGATGGAGCGTGTGCTCAACGTCGGCGAACTGGTAGAGGCGGGTGTTGTCCGCAAACCAATTCTGAGGTTGGCCGAAATAGAGACGCTATATGTCGAGGCCTTATTGCCTTCCGAAACCTACCGGCAGATCAAGATCGGCAGCGTGGGCACGGTGTCTCCGCAAATGGCCGGCATCGGCGACCAGCGTGCCACGGTCACTGTCGTCGATCGGGTGCTGGACGCTGGCAGTGGTACCTTTGGTGTACGGCTGGAGTTGCCCAATAAGGATGGTCGGCTGCCTGCGGGCATGCGCTGTACGGTCAATTTTGCCGGAGTGCAAGTTGACGCCGCGACACCACGTTTAGGTGACCAGGGGCGCGCCGCCGCGCCGCCGCGCCCGATCGCTCCTCGCGCAGTAGCGCGTCCCGCAGTATCAAAGTAAGCGCTTGAATTTCCGCGCCAGCAGAGGGCCGCAAGGCCGTACGAGCGGTTCTGCCGCATTGCAGGGTAATCGGTTACTTTCAATAACCCCTATCCTCATGCCCCAGCGGCGTGGTGTTTAGCATCCCTCGATATTGCCGCCACTGCGGAATGTGAATCTGCTGCGTCGGGCCGGCAGCGACCTGAGCATGGCGCGCTCTTCATTGAACTTGTTGGCGACGCGCGCATTGAGGCGGCCGAACACTTCGGCCACGAAGCGCCGGTAAGCGTCCAGATCGGAGAAGTCGCGGTGACCACGCAGCAGCAGTGCCTGTTCCATCGTCCGCTTGAGCGTCCCCTGGCGTGACTCGATCGAGCCGTTCTCATGGCTCACGCCCAGGTCATGCTCGGCCTTGTTCTTGAAGGCTGCCGCGAGGCTGTCGGTCCGATGCTCCTCCGGGAGGCCGCCCATCATCCAGACGGCATTCTGCAGACCCGACGATATGGCCATGAAGCTCTCACCGCCCAGCACTACTTCGACGTAACGCCAACCCGAATACGCTAAGGCAAATTGATACAGCAGGTGAAACAAGATCGCCCCCGCGATGGTCACTTGCAGCACGGCGGCATGGGTGAAATCGGACAGGCCCAGGCGGCCGGGCGGGTGCGCCTGCGCCTGCGTGAAGGACACCTCGCGTTCCTTGCCGTGGCTCGCGCCCCACGTGCGCACGCGGCGTTGCAGCGCGTTCTCGTATTGCCCTGGATAGCGCCGTTGAATTTCCTCCAGGAGCGTCGTGGCCGTCAGCGCCGGCGCTGCCTCCAGCATCGGCACGAGCTCGCTTTGCCTGACGGTTTCGAACGGATCGGCGCGGGTGCGCCATCCTCGCGCCTCACGTTGCGACGGCAATGCCTCCATGCCATCGAGACGCCGCGCCGAACGCACGCTAATGCCGACTTTCGCCGCCGCAACTTCCTGCCCGAGTTTGCTTCTGAGTTTCTGGTAAATGCCTACCTGAGAATCTCCAATGATGTCGCTGGCAGCCACCTTGCGCTGGCTGTAGCCGGGCCGGTCCGCTGGCGCAAACAAGGTGGCACGTACGCCGGGGAACACGGCCCAGTAGCGCGACAGGTCATCGACATCGCGATTCGGGATGCCGCCTTGCAAATGAGCTGATATGTCCTGCAGGTCTTCCGCTTCGGTACTGTCGATGTAGCGCGGCAAGTTGAGGTTGAAGTCGTTGGCTTCGATCTCCGCCACCGGCACGAGGCGCGCATATTTGGCGGTTTCCAGCTGCTTGTTGAAGGTGCCGACGACCTTGTGGATGTCCTGCGCGCTCAGGCGGTTCTTGCGACCACCCTTGGGGACGCCCTTGCTGGCGTCGAGCATAAAGATACTTTTGCGGGCGCTGGCGTTTCCTTGTCCAGCACGATGATGCAGGCCGGGATGCCGGTGCCGTAGAACAGGTTGGCCGGCAAGCCGATGATGCCCTTGATGAAACCGCGTTCGATGATGCGCTTGCGGATACCGCCCTCGGCGCCGCCCCGGAACAGCACGCCATGCGGTAAAATCACCGCGCCCTTGCCGGTTGTTTTCAGCGAGGTCAGGATGTGCAGCAGGAACGCATAGTCGCCGTTCTTGTCGGGCGGAATGCCATATCAAAGCGGTAGAATTCGTCTTTTGAAGGATTGAAACCATCGCTCCAGGCTTTGGTGGAAAACGGGGGATTGGCGACCACAAAATTGAAGGCCTTCAGGTAGCCGCCAGCCTGCTTGAAGTGTGGACTCGACAGCGTGTTGTCTTTCCAGATTTCCGCCGTCGGGCAATCGCGCAGGATCATGTTCATCTTGGCCAGCGCGGCGGTCGCGTTGTCCATTTCCTGGCCGTAGATGGTGATGTCCAGCCCGGTGTTGCTGCGCGCTTCGTCATAGGCCTTCAGCAACAACGATGCCGAGCCGCAGGTAGGGTCCATCTCCTTGCCCTTGCCCAGCTTTTCGGCGTCGTTGAAGTCGGCGACATCGATCACGCCCTTGAGGTCGTTGGCCTCGGCCAGCTTTCCGATGATCTTGTTGATCTTGCCGCCGATCTCCTTGTCGCCCTTGAGCGCGACCATGTCGACAAAGCCACCGCCGGCCGGCACGTCGATCAGCGCATCCTTTTGCCCTGCATATTTGTCGGAAATGTATTTGACGAACAGCAGGACCAGCACGTAATCCTTGTACTGGGAGGCATGCCGCCGCGCAGTTGGAGGGTCGGGCTACTGAAGGTGGACACTTTACCGCATGGACGGACTTGGACAAAGGAATTGAATCGATTTGTCATGCTGCTTCACACATCCCCAATTTGTGAAATAGATTTTAGCTCTGGCCGCTCCCCGTCGCCTAAATGGCCTGCAATTGGAATTGAACGCAAATGGATGCCAAACACGCTTAGAGAACAAAAAACCCGCATTCTCACTGGGAGAGTTGCGGGTTTCTGTACGTTACTGGACTTCTTGAAACGTGTTCTTGGTGGTGATAGGTGGACTTGAACCACCGACCCCAGCATTATGAATGCTGTGCTCTAACCAACTGAGCTATATCACCCAACAGCGGAGCATTATCAGGGATTTGGTTTTTTCTGTCAAGGCAACTAAGGCGAAATTCGGCGCTTTATCGCGTCTTTCTGATGCGCCCGGTTATCTTCCTGATAACGACAGTCGTTGCAGCATCGTTCCAGCGGGGTCTTGTTCGAGGCAGTCGATCACGATCCGCTTGGGCATCGAGCGCAGCCAGGTCAGCTGGCGCTTGGCCAACTGGCGCGTGGCGATGATGCCGGTTGCGCGCAGGGTGGCGCGGTCGATGTTGCCGTCCAGGTAATCCCAGGCCTGGCGGTAACCGACGCAGCGCATCGACGGCAGCCCGGGATGCAGGTCGCCGCGTGCGCGCAGGGCGGCCACTTCGGCGATCAGGCCGGCGTCTTCGTGCGCCCCCAGCATTAGCTCGAAGCGGGTCGCAATCCGGGCGTGCAGCACGCTGCGATCCGATGGCTCGAGCGCAAACGACAACAGTTCGAACGGTAGTACGGTTTTTTCCCGCAGCGCCAGCAATTCGGACATCGGCTTGCCGCTCAATGCGATCACCTCGAGCGCGCGCTGAATGCGCTGGGCGTCATTGGGCGCGAGGCGGGCGGCCGTTACTGGATCGAGCTGTAGCAGCCGGGCATGCATCGCGGGCCAGCCGATGCTGACCGCATGCGCTTCCAGTTCGGCGCGCATCGCGGGGTCGGCGCCGGGTAACTCGTCGAGGCCGTCGGTCAGCCCCTTGAAGTACATCATCGTGCCGCCCACCAGTAGGGGCAGCTTGCCGCGGCTGGTGATGTCAGCCACCAGGCGCAGCGTATCGTTGCGAAATTGCGCCACCGAGTATGCGTCGGTGGGGTCGATGATATCGATCAGGTGGTGCGCTACGCTGGCCAGTTCAGCGGCGCTCGGTTTGGCGGTGCCGATATCCATGCCGCGGTAGACCAGGGCCGAATCGACCGAGATGATTTCGGCCGGAACGTGGCGCGCAATAGCGAGCGCGGCGGCAGTTTTTCCGGATGCGGTGGGGCCCATGATGGCAACCGCCAGCGGCCTGCTTGAAACAGTGACAGGCATCATTGGCCGCGCAGGAACAGCTTGTCGAGCGTGCCGATCTCGACCTGGACCCAGGTCGGGCGCCCGTGGTTGCACTGGTCGGCCCGCTCGGTGCTTTCCATCTGGCGCAGCAGGGCGTTCATTTCCGGCGTGGACAAGATGCGGTTGGCGCGCACCGCGGTATGGCAGGCGAGCGTGCCAAGCAATTCGTTCTGGCGCTCGATCAACACGCGCGAGCCGCCGAATTCACGCACGTCGCGCAATACGTCGCGCGCCAGCGTTTGCGCATCCGCGTTCTTGAGCAGTGTCGGCACCGCGCGCACCGCCAGCGTGGTCGGCGACAGGGCCGCAATGTCGAAGCCGAGCGCCACCAGCGTGTCCTGGTTTTCCTGCGCAGTGCTGACCTCAACCGCATCGGCGAAAAAGGTGATCGGGATCAGCAGCGCCTGCACCTGCATCGCCTGGCCGGAGAGCTGGGCTTCAAGCGCAGTCTTTAACTGCTCGTACAAAATGCGTTCGTGCGCGGCGTGCATGTCGACCAGCACCAGGCCCTGCGCATTTTGCGCCAGGATGTAAATGCCGTGCAGTTGCGCCAGCGCGAACCCGAGCGGGTATTCTTGCTGGGACATCGCCTGGGGCGACGCAACATAGAGGGCGCTCGGTGTGGCGCCAGGCGCGCCATCGGGGGCGAACAGGGCGCCGTAATCGGCGCTGCTCTGGGCCACGCCTGCGCCGGTATTGAACTGGTCAGTGCGCGGGTATGGCGAAGGCGAGAACGTGGCCGACAGCTGTGCGCCGAACGAGGTTTGCTGATGCTCGCGTCGCCACAGCGGACCGGCGCTGCCGGTGCCGCCCTGGGCCGACGGTTGCGGCGCCGGCACGCTGCCGAACGCGGTGGCCGAGGTGTGCGCGAGCGCGCGCTGAATCACGTGGAACACGAATTGATGCACCGCCCGGCTGTCGCGAAACCGCACCTCGGTCTTGGACGGATGCACGTTCACGTCCACCAGCGCCGGGTCCAGATCGAGTGCCAGCACGTAGGACGGAAAGCGGTCGCCGTGCAGCACGTCCTGATACGCCGCGCGCACCGCATGCACCAGCAATTTGTCGCGCACGAAGCGCCCATTGACATAGAAATACTGGGCATCGGCGCGCGCCTTGGAGGCCGTGGGCAAGCCGGCAAAGCCGTGCAGGCGCAAGGGGCCGGCCGACTCGTCGAGCGCCAGCCTGGCCGCGGCGAACTCGTCGCCCAGAATGTGCGCGCTGCGCTTGGCCAATTCGCTCACGTTCCAATGGTCGATGGCACGCCCGTTGTGCGACAGCGAAAACGCGACGTCCGGGCGCGCCAGTGCGATGCGGCGCACCACTTCGGCGCAATGGCCAAATTCGGTCTGTTCGGACTTGAGAAACTTGCGGCGCGCCGGGGTGTTGAAGTATAGGTCCTGGACGTCCACCGTGGTGCCGTGCGCGCCGGAGGAGGGCGCGACCGCGCCGTGCTGCGAGCCGGCGATTTCCCACGCGTGGGCGGCCACAGCCGTGCGCGAGGTCAGCGTGACGGCGGCCACCGAGGCGATCGAGGCCAGCGCTTCGCCGCGAAACCCGAGCGTGGCGACGTTCTCCAGGTCGTTCAGCGAGGCTATTTTCGAGGTGGCGTGGCGCGCCAGCGCGAGCTGTAACTGGTCTTGGGCGATGCCGCGTCCGTTGTCGGTGATCGCGATGCGCTTAACGCCACCTTCTTCGAGACGCACCGTAATCTGGGAGGCGCCCGAGTCGAGCGCGTTTTCCAGCAACTCCTTGACCACGGCGGACGGCCGTTCGACCACCTCGCCGGCGGCGATTTGCGAAATCAATTGATCCGGCAGTGCCTGGATCGGGCGGTGGGGCGTAATGGAGGCGTTCATGCCCCCGATTATAACGGCGCGCTTACTTTGCGGCCATGTTTGCCGCCATTTCCCGCACCGGAATCGGGGCGTTGCACAGTTCAATATAGCCGGCCGCCACCTTGGTCCACGGGCCGCCCCGGTTGCGCTGGGCTTCGACAGCGGCCTGGTAGGAAGCGGTTTCGGTGCGCATCACTTCGAACCTGCTGCGTTCGGCCAGCGGCACGTCGGCCGCAAGCCGGACCGACTTGATCGGCACATTTTGTTCAGGTTTGTCATAGAAACCCATCGGCGCCGGTCCGCGCGGCAGGGTGGACAAGATCGGCATGCCGGAAATGACACGCCCGACCACGGTGACGTTGCGGTCGAGGTGGCGCGGCGCGTGCCCGATCACCACATACAGGGACGATCCGCCGCCGCTGTCGGCGTCGTTGTCGCGCCCCACGCCGACCATGCCATAGCAATGGGTCAGCCAGGCGCGCCCATTCTTAGAATCGTGGGCGGCCGGGAACCCGTTCGAGTGGCCCACTTGCGGCGCATAGCCGTCGCGGTCGGGCAGGCGGGTAAAGCTGGTGTCGTTCCTGAGCGGCGCCGTGAATTCCTGTTTCAGGGTGGGCTTGGCATTTTTCATCGGCTTCGGATTTTTCTCGTCCGCATCGCCCCACTGCACCACCCAGTTGTCTTGCGCGCGCAGGATCACCAAGCCATCAAAATAGTGTTCGCGCACCAGCGCCTTGATATTGGCGACGTGCTTGGGCGCGAACGCCGGCGCCATTTCGATCACAACGCGGCCAGCGGGAATCTCAAGGTACAGCGTATTGTCCGGATCGAGCGCGCGCCAGTCGGACGGCTTGGAGGCCTTGATCACATCCGATAGAGCCGGCTTGATAGGCACAGGGTTGGTAGCGGACATCGCCGCGGGCACTGCCGCAACGTCGGCGGCATGGGCTGATGCCATCGACAGCGACGCGCACAGCGCGGCGGCGCAAGCGAAGGGGGCGCCGTGCACATCCATTTGCTTGAATGGCTTGAAAGCGTGCATGAGTCGTACTCCTGGTTTTTTTGTGAGCGCGATGCCCGGGCGTGTGCGGTGTCGGGCAATTGTAATCTGGAACATGGTCGTCTAGGAAACTCCTCGCAGGGCAACGGGAGGCTGATGATTTTTTAGCGGGTTCA
>JANPCW010000213.1:0-7330 GCA_031431155.1 Janthinobacterium sp.
GTCAAGGCTGTAGGGCGGAAAAGCGGAGCGCCTTCCGCCACAAATGCCCGCTCCCCTCTCCCTGCGTCGCGCTAATGCTTCGCCAGCCCCTTGATAAAACTGACATTGCGTTCCAACGACGCCTGGATATGCGCCACCTGATCGGGCTCGAGGTGACGGTACTTGCCGAGCACTTCAAGGTATTCGGCCAGCGGCAACGGCTGCTCCAGTGGCCGGCTCAACTGCAGGCCGTCGCGCGGATTGAATTCCCACAGCATCACGAAGTTGGTCTCGACCGCCTTGCGCGCGACTTCGATATTGTCGTGCGACGGAAAGCGCCAGCCGGTGGTGCACGGCGAATAGATGTGGAGGTAGGCAAAGCCCGTTTCCGCCGCCAGAATTGCCTTGTCGAGCTTGTCGTACAAGTCTTCCATGAACGCGGTCGAGGCCGTCGCCACATACGCGCAGTTGTGCATCATCATCAGCACCGGCATGTTCTTGGCATCCTGCGTCTTGCCCTTGCCATGCTCGCCGACCGGGGTGGTAGTGGTCCAGGCGCCAAACGGGGTGCAGCTCGAGCGCTGCATGCCGGTATTCATGTACCCCTCGTTGTCGACGCAAATGAACAGGATCTGCTCGCCCCGTTCGGCCGCGCCCGACAGCGACTGGAAGCCGACGTCGGAGGCGCCGCCATCGCCGGCCAGCGCCATCGCGGTGACCTTGCGGCCCTGGCGCTTGTAGTGGCGCTTGATGCCGGTGAGCATAGAGGCGGTATTGGTCAGCAACGGGTGGAACACCGGCACCTTGGTGCCGGTCAAGCCGTTGTATCCAACCGAACCCATGCCCGGGATGCAGCCGGGCGGCGTCGCCAGCACCGTTTGCGGTCCGACCCGGCGCAGCGTATGGCGCATGATCAGCTCGGTGTTGCAGCCCTGGCAGCCGGCCAGCCCTGGCACAAACAAGTCTTCCAGCGCGCCGACCTCGTTATAGATGCGGGAAGTCGTGATGTATTTCAACGCGCCGCTCGGGCAGGCCGCGACGCAGGCCGGGTCGCCGCCGCAGGTGTCGCACTTGACGACATGCCCGGCGGCTTCGTTGTGGACGATGCCGCCGTAGCTGCAGCCGACGGTGCACAGCATGCAATTGACGCATTTGTCGCCATTCCAGCCAATCACGCCGCTGCTGCCATCTTTGGTCAGCGCACCGGCCGGGCAATTGGCGACGCATTTCGGGTCGCCGCATTGGCGGCACAGCGCCAATGCAAAGACGCCTGTGCCCCCATCATCCTCATTGGCGACGATCTGGATGCGCGCATTGCGCAGATCCGCGCTGCCATCCTTGACCTTGGCGCAGGCAGTCATGCAGGCGTTGCAGCCGTCGCACAGCTCGGGTTTAAAGGCAATCGTGTTGTAGGCGGCGCCCATCGCTTATCTCCAGGTGGTCGACATCAGGTGGCGCGCCGTGCTTTGCGGATCGGCCAGGAATTTTTCGCGCAGCGGCGCCAGGTCGGTCCGGCGCAGGATCAGCTCCCACATCACGCCCGGGTCAAACGCGACGTTGATGCCAAAAATTCCGCTCAAACGCCCGTGTTTCATCACGATCTTCAGGTAGCGGTTGCGGGCTTGGTCGATGTCGAGCAGCGCCACTTCGCCCTCGCTCTGGCTGCCGACCGAAACCGCCTGCTGGCCGAAAAAACTGTAGGTATTGAGCGGCACGCCGCCGGGGTAGTTTTTCAGGGCCGGGTCGCCGGCCATGGCCATGCCGGCGATTTTTCCCTGCTCGACCGCGTCCGGCAAAATGCCATTGATGATCCTGGCGCCTGAGTCGTAGAACCCGCGCGCCTGCGCCACGTCGCCGGCGGCCCAGATGTTGGCGACGGTGGTGCGCATAGTGTCGTCGACCAGGATGCCGCGTTCGGTTGCGATGCCGGCGCCCGCCAGGAACTCGATCACCGGCGCCACGCCGGTCGACACCAGTAGCAAGTCAGCCACCAGTTCGGTGCCGTCGGCCAGCGTGACCTGCGCGCCGCCGTTTTCACCCTGATTGTCCGGATTGGGCGCCAGCCGCACCACCTTGTTGCCCAGCACCAGACGCACGCCCTGTGCCGTAAATACGCTCTCGATGATCGCGGTCGCATCGCGGTCGAAATAGCCGCCCAGAACGGTCGGCTGCATCTCGACCACGGTCACCTGGACCCCTGCCTTGGCCAGGTTCTCAGCCGCGTGCATGCCGACCAGGCCGGCGCCGAGCACAATCGCGTGGCGGGCTCCGGCCAGCGCCTGCTGCAGGCGCACCGCGTCGTCTAGGGAGCGCAGCACGTGGTAATTGACGCTGTCCAGGCCGGGCACCGGCGGCAGCAGTGGCGCCGCGCCGGTTGCAAGCAGCAATTTCTGGTAGCCGATTTCAGCGCCGCTGGTCAGGCGCACGCTGTTCTTGCAAGCGCTAAGCACGCGCACTGCGGCCCCCCTCAGATAGTCGACCTTGCTGTCTGTGAAATAGGCCTCGTCGCGCAGGAACACGCGCTCCGGGTCGGATCGTCCCGACACGACATACGGCAGCACGGTCGGCGAGTACGGCAGCGCATTGTCCTTCGACACCACGGTAACGCTGCCACTCTGGTCGTGCATGCGGATCGCCTGCACCGCGGCCAGCGCCGCATGGCTGGCGCCGACAATCAGGTATTCAGTTTGATGCATGGTGGGCTCCGTGAGTGTCGGAAAAGGTAGGTCGGAAAAGCGGAGCGCCTTCCGACATTGGCGAACCTGTGTCGGAAGGCGGCGAAATGATTTTTCCAGTGCCCGAATTGCATTCGCAATTCGCTTCGCTTTTCCGACCTACGTTTCCATGTGGGCGCCTAATCATGCTCATTCATCCACACCGTCTCGCCCGGCGCGCCGCCGTTGGCCATGGCGGCGGTGCGCTCGATCACGGCGCTGAAATGGTCGGTCGTCATGTCGGCGCCGGCCAGCCCGCCGATGAAGCTCATGGCCGCAATTTTCGCCGGCGCGTGGTACAGCGCACCGAGCATTTCCTGGTACAGAGGGCCGCAATTCCACCCGAAGCTGACCGAGCGGTCGACCACGCCGACCGCCTTCACCTTGCCCAGCGCGCGCACCATCGCCTGCACCGGGAATGGCCGGAAGGTCTTGACCTTCAACAGGCCAACCCGCTCGCCGCGGTCGCGCGCCGCGTCCACCGCATCCTTGGCCGCGCCGCTCATCGAGCCGATCGTGACCAAAGCGTAGTCGGCGTCGTGCATCCGGTATTGCTCGACCAGTGGCGCATGGTGGCGGCCAAAGCGCTGGCCCCACTCGGCATGGACATCCTCGATGATCTGCAGCGAATTCTGCATTCCCCGGCACTGCCCCTTGCGGTAACCCACGAACAGGGACGGCCCGGGGCCGCCGGCGCCGCCGGTCAGCGGATCGATCGCCATCGGCCGGTCCGGGTCGAGCGCGGCGTGCCAGTTGACGTCGCGCGCGCCTAGAAATGCGGACACCTCGGTCTGGTCCGGCAACTCGACCCGGGTCGTGCCGTAGGACAGGTAGTTGCCGTCATGGCAGACATTGACCGGCAGCATCACGTCGTGGTGCTCGGCGATCTTGTACGCCATGATCGTGGTATCGAGCACTTCCTGCACCGTCTCGCAATACATCTGGATCCAGCCCACTTCGCGCACCGACATCGCATCCTGATGGCCGCCCCACACGCTTTGCGGCGTCAGGGTGTCGCGCGTGACGATCGTCATCACCAGCGGCATGCGCATGCCGGGGGTGCGCATGTACGGCTCGAACATGAATGCCAGCCCGGGGCCGCAGGTGGCGGTATAGGTGCGCGCGCCGGCCAGCGCGGCCCCATGCAGCACCGACAGCACCGAATGCTCGCCTTCGACATCGACGATCTCGGCATTGAGCTTTCCGTCGGCGGCATATTTGGCCAAGTATTCAACCAGCGACGACTGCGGCGTGATCGGGTAGATCGCTACCATGTCGACATTCGACAGCGAGACTGCCAGCGCCGCCGCTTCATTGCCGTCGCACACGGCGAACGCCGGTTTGGATTTCAGAACTGCGCTCATGCCACCTCCTCGATCATCTTGATGGCGCCGTGCGGACACTCGCGCATGCAGATCCCGCAGCCCTTGCAGGTGGCCAGGTCGATCTCGAACCAGGCCGTTTTTTCGACCACGCACTGCACCGGGCAATACAGCCAGCACACGGCGCACTTGACGCACTTGTCGCGATCGACCACGGGCCGCATGCTGCGCCAGTCGCCGGGCAGCATCGGATTCAGTTTGGTAGCAATCGGGCACAGATCGCCGGGAATGGTCGAGGCGTCGAACATCGGTTTGGATTGTCCGCTCATGCCGCGGCCTGCCTTTCTATCGGGTGCACCGTGGTTTCGTTGTAGCCGCACGCTAGCGCCTCCAGGTTCTGGCGCAGGCCGGCGTCGCGGAAGTCCGAATCCTGCACCGCCTCGCGCAATGCGTCGAGCGAGACGAAGCCGGTGGCCTTGGCGAACGCGCCGAGCATGATGGTGTTGGTGATCGAGCGCTTGAAGATGGCGAGCGCGATCGACACGGCGTCGCACAAGCCGACGGTTTCCACCTGCGCCGGGAACTGCAGTTCGGCCAATGGTTTAGCCGTGGTCTGGACCCACACCGCGTGATCGCGGATACCGTCGAAAATATTGGCCGCGCGCCCTACGGTCGGGTCGATGCACAGCACGCAATCAGGATGGTAGATATTGGTCATTTGCCGGATCGGGCGCTCGTCGAAGCGCAGGAAACTGGCCACCGGCGCGCCGCGCCGCTCGAAACCGAACGAGGGGATCGCGATCACGTGCTTGCCCTCCAGCACCAGTGCGGTTGCCAGAATGCCGCCGGCCATCACTGCGCCCTGCCCGCCGCGGCCATGTATGCGGATTTCGATCATCTCGTCCCCTCCTGTTTCCGTGCCACTCTGATTAAAATTTATTCCAGCCCGGCCTGGACCCCGATCCAGTGGTGAACCTTGGGCCGGCGCCGCCGCGCACCGGCACCTGCGCCAGTGCATATCCCTGGTTGTAGCCGGCGCGCACGATCAAGGTGTACTTGAACAGCCAGCCGCTTGCCACGGCGATCAGCCCCGCCAGCGCACTCAGCCACAGAGCCGACTGCGGCTGAACCTGCGCCAGCAGCAACGCCAGCAGCAACAGCAGCGCGGGTGCCCCATGACCGATTTTAATGAAAGACAATTCGAGTTTGTCGAGCGCCGCCCGCGCCTGTTGCGGCGCGCCATGCGTGGCCAGTTGCTTGCGATAGGCATTCCACAGCAGCGCCCGCAGCATCAACAGCAACAGTAGCGCCAAAGGCTGCCAGGCAATCGGCGCTGCGCCGGTCAGCACCGTCAGCGGGGCCAGCAAGCCGGCGCCTTCGGTCAGGCCGGTCGCGATCATCAACGGCACCACCAGCTTTTGGCGCCAGGCTGGAATCCCTTTGGCTGCGTTCAGGATCCGGGCCTGGCAGTATAGGAACAGCATGGCCAGCAGCGCGCCAAGCCAGAGCGCTACGGCGCTGCCGCTCAAGAGCGCGATCAGGCTAGACAACAGCAACGGCGGCGCCACCAGCGATTCGCGCGTCATCCATGAGGTGCGCGCATGCAGCATCACATTCATCGAGCGCCATGGGCGGCCGATTTCGAGCCATACGCAACCGAGCCCGAGCGCGATCAGCGCCAGCGCCACGCCAACCGAGACCAGCTGCGCGGTTCCCGCCGCCGATGACACGGCGGCCAACAGCAGCAACCCGCTGCCGGTCCCGCCGCCGATGAAATTGCCGGCGGCGCGCCAATCCCAGTTGGTCTGATGCTGCGGCCTGCTTTGATTGCCTGCGCTCATGTTTTATCCCAGAGATAGTACATGCCGGGGTCGGTGCCCAGTTCCTCGTGCATGCGGAAATGCCGGTTTTCACGCAGCGACTGAGACACGTTGCTGTCCGGATCGTCGCGGTCGCCAAAAACAAGAGCGCCGGCGATGCACGAATTGACGCAGGCCGGCGTGACTTGCGGATCGACGCCCGGCGTCAGGCCCAGCTGTGCAGCACTATCGATGCGGTCGACGCAAAACGTGCACTTGGTGGCGACATTGATCCGTCTCGGGTCGGCCCGCGCCGCTTCCGCCGGACTGGCGCTGTCGTTGTAGGCAAATTGGGCGCGGTGCACGATCTGGCGCGCCTGATAAGGACAGGCAACGGCGCAATAGCCGCATCCGATGCACACGTCGTAGTCGATGGTGACCAGGCCGTCGGCGCGTTTTTTGGTCGCTTGCGACGGGCATACCTCGACGCACGGCGGCTCGCCGCAATGCATGCAGCCGACCGGCACGAAGCTGCGGTTCACATCCGGATAGTCGCCGCTTTCAAAGTCGAGCACCTTGCGCCATTGCACCCCGGGCGGCGTGGCGTTCGCATGCCGGCATGCCGCAGTGCAGGTCTGGCAACCAACGCAACGGCGCAGATCGATCACCATCACATAGCGTGTCATGGCATCACCTTGAGATTAAAGGGCGCGAACCGGCGCCCGCGGCAATCATGCGGCCGGCTGCAACGCCGGGCTTGCGGACATGGCCGCCTTGGCAGCCACCTTGGCGCGCAGCTTGTCGACCACGATCACGAAACGAGCGTGCTCGCCGCGACTGATCTCTTCCGCGCCGTCATGCGCGACCAGCAGGAAATTGACCTTGCGCCCCTCCACCGAAGCGACCGTGACCGTGATCTCGACCTGCATCCCAAGCAGGGTCGCGCCGGCATGCGTGATATTGATGCCGGTGCCGACGGAATCCTCGCCGGTCTCGCAAAAGTCGAGCAGGAACTCGCGGCAGGCGACTTCGAAATCGCGCACCAGCTCGGGCGTGGCATACACGCGCAGCTGTTCACCGAGAAAATCAACGGTACGCGGCTTGTCGATCGTGATGCGCCGTGTCGCGCTTAGCCCCGCCTGCAATGTGTCTTTCATTGTCGCCTCCGGTTTTATGATTCAGTTTTATAATGCACGTCTTTGTTTGTGTATCATCTTAGGATGAAATATGATGCATGTCAACGCAAGAATGCGGACCACTACATTTGACGCAAGCGCGTTGGGGAAAAAGTAAGCGGCTGCCGAGGCGTCCCAGCTATATGACCATGGCTGATTGCAGCAGCCGTTCAAATTGCTCGGCCGGCAGCGCCCTGGAAAACAGGTAGCCCTGCCCGAAATCGCAGCCGGCAGCGTCCAGCAGGTCGCGCTGCCGGGCCGTCTCGATCCCTTCGGCAATCACCTTGATCCCGAGTTTGTGGGCCATCACGATGATCGCTTCGCACAGCGCCATATCGTCG
>JANPCW010000214.1:0-5359 GCA_031431155.1 Janthinobacterium sp.
GTGCCCGATCATTTTCCCAAGCTGTTTGGCGCCGACGCGCGCCAGGCGCTCGACTTGGACGCCGTGCGCGAACAATTCGCGGCGATGGCGGCCACCATTGGCGCTGCGACCGGTGCGAGTTTCGCAACCGCTCCCGCGCCCGAGCAAGTGGCCGCAGGCTTCATCGAAATCGCGATCGGGAACATGGCCAACGCCATCAAGCAGATTTCGGTGCAGCGCGGGTATGACGTGACCGAGTATGTGCTGACCAGCTTTGGCGGCGCTGGCGGGCAGCACGCCTGCCTGGTGGCCGATGCGCTGGGCATGAAAACGGTGTTCATCCATTCCCTGTCGGGTGTCATGTCGGCCTATGGCATGGGCCTGGCCGATCAAAGCGCCATGCGCGAGCAAGCGGTCGAAACCCGGCTTGAGCGGGGCGTGCAGGCCGATCTGGAGCAACGGCTTGCTGCGCTCGGTGAACGGGCCCGCCATGATCTGCTCAGCCAGGGCGTGGCCGAGCCCCGCATCGCCCTGATCCGGCGCGTGCACCTGCGCTACGAGGGCACCGATTCGGCCCTGATCGTCCTGTTCGACACGACCGAGCGCATGAAGGCACAGTTCGAAGCGGCCTACAAGCAGCGCTTTTCATTCCTGATGCCGGGCAAGGACTTGGTTGTCGAGGCGGTATCTGTGGAGGCGATCGGCAAATCCGATGCGCCCGCCGAAGCCACATCCGATGCGAAGCCAGGCAGCGCGCGAGAGGGGGGCCTGACCGCGCTCACCCGCGTGCCGATGTTCTGCGCCGGGCACTGGGTTGAGACGGGGCTGTACCAGCGCCAGGCGACGCGCCCGGGCGACATTATTGTGGGCCCGGCCATCATCGCCGAGACCAATTCAACCACCATCGTGGAGCCCGGCTGGCAAGCGCTGGTGACACCATACGGACACCTGGTGCTGACCCGGATCGAAGCCTTGCCGCAGCGCCGCGCGATCGGCACCACGGCCGACCCGGTGATGCTGGAAATTTTCAACAATCTGTTCATGTCGATCGCCGAGCAGATGGGTCAGCGCCTGCAAAACACGGCGTACTCGGTCAACATCAAGGAGCGCCTCGACTTCAGTTGTGCGCTGTTCGATGCGGCCGGCAACCTGATTGCGAATGCGCCCCACATGCCGGTGCATCTGGGATCGATGGGTGAGAGCATCAAGACGGTGATGCGGGCCAACGCCGGCGCAATGCATCCCGGCGACGTATTCATGCTCAATGACCCCTATCACGGCGGCACCCATCTGCCGGACGTGACCTTGATTTCCCCGGTATTCGACCAGGCTGGGACAGCCATCCTGTTTTATGTCGGCTCGCGCGGCCATCATGCCGACATCGGAGGCACCACGCCTGGCTCGATGCCGCCGGACTCGGTGCACATCGACCAGGAGGGGGTGCTGATCGATAATTTTAAACTGGTCGACGGCAGGCTGGCGGGTGGCCACTTGCGCGACGTCGAGGCGCGCGCCCTGTTAACCGGCGCGAAGTACCCGGCGCGCAACCCCGACCAAAACATGGCGGACTTGCGGGCCCAGGTTGCGGCCAACCAGAAAGGCGTCGACGAGCTGCGCAACATGGTCGCGCACTTCGGGCTGGACGTGGTGCAAGCCTACATGGGCCACGTGCAAGACAATGCGGAAGAAGCCGTGCGGCGCGTGATCACCGCCCTGCAGGACGGTGCTTATACCTGCCAGCTCGACAACGGCGCGCAGATCCAGGTCGCGATCCGGGTCGACCGCGCCGCCCGCAGCGCCGAGATCGACTTCAGCGGCACATCCCCCCAATTGCCCAACAATTTCAATGCGCCATCGGCCGTTTGCATGGCCGCCGTGTTGTATGTGTTTCGCACCTTGGTCGACGACGACATCCCGCTCAACGCCGGTTGCCTGAAACCGTTGACCGTGATCATCCCGCCGGGGTCGATGCTCAATCCCCACTATCCGGCCTCGGTCGTGTCGGGCAATGTCGAGACCTCGACCTGCATCACCAACGCTTTGTATGGCGCGCTGGGCGTGATGGCCGCTTCGCAAGGGACGATGAACAACTTCACCTTAGGCAACGCCAAATACCAGTATTACGAAACCATTTCGGGCGGTTCGGGGGCCGGCGACGGCTTTGACGGCACCGACGTGGTGCAAACGAACATGACCAACTCGCGCTTGACCGACCCGGAAATCCTCGAATTCCGTTTCCCGGTGCGCCTGGAGAGTTACGAAATCCGGGCCGGCTCGGGCGGGGCGGGGCGCTGGCATGGCGGCAACGGGGGAGTGCGCAAAGTGCGCTTTTTGGAACCGATGACGGCAGCGATCCTGTCCAACAACCGGATCCACGCGCCATTTGGTATGGCAGGCGGCGCGCCTGGCGCCACCGGCATCAACCGCGTGGTGCGGGCCGACGGCAGGGTCGAATCGATCGCCCATGTCGGCAAGACCGAGATGGCAGTGGGCGACCTGTTTGTGATCGAAACACCGGGCGGAGGCGGTTTCGGTTCGCCTGCGTAGGGCGGATGAGCGCAGCGTTATCCGCCGTATGTTTGCACAGATCGGCGGATTGCGACCGGTCACCGGCGCCCATCCGCCCTAAGCGGCAATCCCGTACTTGCGTCTGGCAGCCAGGTAATCGTCGGCCAGCACACCTAGCAAAGGATGCGCCGGCTCGAGCTGGCGGATCGCCGCGATCTGGGTGTGGCAATGCTCGCCCAGCGGGTGATCCCAACCCTGCTCGGTTAATTGCCTGAGGATCGCGGTGGTGGTGGCAAACAGTACCTGCACATTGGCCGGCGCCTTGTGCAGTGCTGCCAGCAGCAGCGCGACGGCGCCCTTGTGATCGCCCAGCGCGGTTTTCTCGGCGGCGCCAGCCATCAGACCCTGCACCTGCTCCTTGAGTTGCGCACCCATGCCTTCGGCCAAGTCGGGCCGTCCAGCCGCGACGAAAACGTTCATCGCCTGCGTCATCGAGACGCCGCTGTCGGCATCGTTGATCACGCCCAGCATCACTTCCGAAGCAGCCTTATCGAGCTGGTTGGACAGGCAGGCTTGCGCCAGGCTGATTTTCAGTTGACTCGACAAGCCTTGGCTGTCGCGCACCGCGCTCACGGCCGTATTCAACTGATCGACGGCCGCAGCGCCGTTGCCGGTCGACTCCAGCAGCATGGCCGCCGAGATCGCGCGGCATGCCTCGGTGTTTGGATTGCCGCGCAGCGATCTCTCCAGGTCGCGGATCACGCCGCCGACGCCGCCGACATCGCCTTTCTTGACCAAGGCCCTGACCAGGTTGACGTGGTCCTCGGCATCGCGGAACTCCGAATATTTCGCCTTCGCCACCACCTGCTTGAATGCGCGCTCGGCCTGGAGCACGTCGCCCGCTTCCAGCGCGACCTCGCCCAGTCGGCGCAAACGGCGCACCATATGGGGCGAAATAGAGACCGCTTCTTCCAGGATCGTCTGGGCCCGCGCCGGGTCGGCGTTCGCTTCGTGGCACTTGGCCAGCCAGTCGTAGGCCGCCATGAATTTGGGATGATCGGTCACCAGGGCGGTCAAATTCTCTTGCGCCGCATCGAAACGCTGCTGCGCAAACTGGGTCTTGGCAAGGCCGAGCCGGGCCCAGCCCAAGGGACTGGCGGCCAGTACCGCCTGGTAGATTTGTTCAGCTTCGGGCAATTCGCCCAGGCTTGTATGTAGCTCCGCGCGCAGGCGTGCAAAGTCGGCGCCATAGCGCGGGTGGTTGGCCTCGGCCGCTGCGCAGGACTTGATCGCCGCGCGCACATTGCCTTGGCCGATCAGTTGATAAGTAGGCAGGAACGCGGTGCGCCGCTCGACCGCTTTGGCGATGCGCTGGGTCAGCACATCGACCGTAAATGGCTTCAAGATATAGTCGGTTGGGCTCAGCTCGGCAGCGCTCACCACCTTGCTGTAGACACCTTCGGACGTGATCATGATGAAAATCGTCCACAGTCCAATCAGCTTGTGATGCCGCAAGTCTTCCAGCAACTGCTGTCCGTCCTGACCGTCCTGGCCGCCGCTGGCAAGATCGTATTCGCACAAAATGATGTCATACGATTGCTTGCTCAGCTTGCGGATCGCAGTGCCCGAGCTGACGGCGTAGTCGATTTTTGTGATCAGCGATTGATTGAGCATGTTGTGCAGGCTGCCCCGCATACCCGAGTTGGGGTCGACGATCAATACGGACAAGTTGCTGTAATCTTGCATCGCTTTATTTTCTCCGGTCCCTGCCAAAGGCGTTGGTTTGGCGTTGTCTTGCATGAATGAAACAAAGCATACGCTAAGCCCGGGATAAAATGGAAGAAAGCGCTTCAATTCGCACGCCGCGTGCCGTCAACAGCGCCGGGAACGCGTCCGAACTGATAAAACGGTACTCCAACAGGCGCTGCGCGCTAATCGGATCGTGCGCATCGGGCGCGCTGGCCGGGTGGCACATCAGCAGCATGCCTTCGCACGCGACCGTCAGCCAGCGCTCAAACAGCACCGCATAGTCCTCGGTAGCGCCAACGTAGCCGCCGCCAAAGCCCCGATTGGTGGCGATGGACGCGGCCTTGAGGGTCTTGCGCAAGGCAGCGCCGCCCAGCAGCGTCACCATGAGCGGCCTGATGCCGGTCAACCCTGGGGCGGCAACCGTGTTGCGCACCCATGGTTTATGCTGACCGTAGCGCCGATTGATCAATTCGAGCAACAACTCCCGCACCTGCGGCAACTGGTGCACATGCTGATGACCATCGAAGTAGTCGGGCGCGCGTCCGATGCCGGTTTCGAAGGCGTCGAACTGGCGCGCCAGGGTGCTGCGCAACGCTGCCTCATCAAGCCGCCCGGCGTAGCTGCGCAGGATCAGCATGGGCAGGCTGGCAATGGTTCCGTCAAAATTTTCCGTCAGGTTCAGGTGCAGGCCCAGGTCGACTTGCTCATTGTGCGCGCCGTATTCGCGCAGGCGCGGCGCCGACTGCTGGCGCCAGCGCGGGGCCGTGCTCATGCAGCTGACGGCGCTAAGGCGGCGCGCAGCCAGCAATTGGCAGACCGCGTCGTCCACCCCATGGTGCTGGGCAAAATCGTCGGCGCATAAGGCGATCGCGGTCGAGCCCGGTATAGCCCGGGGGTGGTCGGCTGGTGTTGTCAACATGGAACCTGATCTCCTCAGGCATCCCCGAATTTTCCGAGGGCCAATAGCCGGTGCCGACATGGTGCAACGCGGTATAATTCGGCATACCAGAATATTAGCAAACTCGCGCCTTTGCCACCCCTACCTTTAACCCGCAGCCACGCTGCATCAACCACCTTCCAACCATGTTGATTCTGCCGGGTTCCAATGCCCTGTCCGTATTTC
>JANPCW010000215.1:0-1679 GCA_031431155.1 Janthinobacterium sp.
CGCAAGTTGCCGTTGGCCTCCCTGGTTGCTGTCATGCTCGGCGGCATGCGCAAGAGCATCCAGGCCGAGCTCGATGAGTTCTTCGCGCATCTTCAGCAGCAGGCGCAACTGGTGCGCCATGTATCGGAACGGGCATTCACCCGCGCCCGGGCCAAACTCTCCGCGACAGCCATTCCAGCTCTCAACGACTGGCTCGTCGAGCGGGCCGATGCGGACGGTCTCGTGCCGCGCTGGCGCGGCCGACGGCTGGTCGCCGCAGACGCGTCCACGCTGCGTTTCGGCCTGCGCGCCAGTGGCATGGCAAACGCGGCCTGCGCCGATCAAATCGCCTTCGGCCTTTTTCTGCCGGGCGCCGAGATGATGCTTGCCGCATCCTTGCACAGCGTCCACGAGAACGAGCGTCAAATGCTGTACCAGCATCTCGACCGGCTATCCAGCGGAGACGTGCTCCTCATGGATCGCGGCTACCCATGTCGTTGGTTGCCTGCAGTGCTGAACCAGCGCGGCATCGGCTTTGCATGCGCGTCGAGAAGGCTGGCAATACCGGATTCGTTTGCGTGCGCGACTTCCTGCGCTCCACCCTGGACGAGGCCATCGTCACGCTGCGCGCGCCGGATCGGCGCGATGCCACCGACTACGAATGCCCGGCGACGCCGCAGACCGTGCGTCTGATACGCCATGTCGCCTCCACCGGCAAGGTGCGCGTGCTGATGACCAACCTCCTCGATATGCAGCAATTTCCGGCAGCCGAGCTTGGCGATTTGTACCATAAGCGCTGGCGCATTGAAGAGGCCTTCAAGCGCCTCAAGCATCGCCTCAATTTGGAGCACGTCTCGGGTCTGTCACAGTTGGCGGTGATGCACGATTTCGCCGCCAAGATCGTTTGCGACAACCTCCAAGCCTTGACCAGCCAAGCCTCGCACGACGCAGCCCAACTGGCACCCACGCGCCGCATCAACCGCGCCTTCGCCCACACCGTTTTGAAACCACTGCTGCCGGCGCTCTTGCTTGGCGCCGACATCGCTGCGCTGCTGCTCGACGCAATGGCGCACATCGCACGCAAGACCTATCATCCCAACCCAGGGATATCAAAACACAGAATCAAACGGGCCAAGCCCCACAAATCAATGACCCAGAAGCCATGTTGAATTCAGGTCTTGTTAAGTCGGAAGATTGGGTGGTCGGCATCGTCACAACGGCAACCGGCGTCTGCGCTGGAACTATTTGTCATCGTATCGGAGATAGTTTTTTCTTAAGTGTTGTCGCCCATGATCCTCAATTCGATTCCTACAACCTCGGCAAGCTCTGCTGCTACTTCAGCATTTGCGACGCGATCGATCGAGGTTGCAAAGAGTATCACTTCGGGTGGGGGCGGTTTGAATATAAATATAGATTACTAGGAAAGAATCAAAACCTCTACAGGGTTGCAATATGCCGATCTCGTATGCATTTCTTACGAAACGGACGCATCTTGTCAAATTATGCTTTTCTTGCTGTCGTTCGGCAGTTAAGGCTCTGGCTGGCTCGCGCGGCGTTGGGAGAAAGCGTTTTTGATCGACTTGTGACGAAGTCCTGGGCGTTTGGGCGCCGTATTAAAAATTCCTTACGTTCCTCATAAGTCCTAACAAACATCCACCCACAGGTCATTCGCCAGCGCTGCCAACTGCGCCGGGCTGATC
>JANPCW010000216.1:0-4301 GCA_031431155.1 Janthinobacterium sp.
CTCGCCCTTCGCCGCCGAGCTCAGGCTCGGGCTGATGTTGACGGCGTCGGCGCCGAGCCGCTTGGCCGCGATCTCGAACGAGGTGCGGGTGCGGGTCGAGTTCTCGAAGAACAGGTTGAACACGCTCTTGCCGCGCATCAACGGCACTTTCTTGACGTCGCGGTCGGAAATGCCGACGAATGACGAGGCGGTGTCGAGAATCTGGTTCACGATCGCCTTGGGCAAGCCTTCGATGGTCAGCAGATGCTGCAGTTCGCCGTGTTTGTTCAGTTGCGGGTTAAGCATGGTCTTGGTCTATCGTGAGCGTGAATTGTCCGTCGGCGGCGCGTTCGAGCACCAGCGCCTGCCGCGGTTCCAGGGTGACTGTGGCAGCCACGCAATCGGCCGCGATCGGCAGTTCGCGCCCGCCACGGTCAACCAGCGCGGCCAGCATGATCCGGGCCGGCCGGCCGTAATCGAACAACTCGTTGATGGCTGCGCGCGTGGTGCGTCCCGTGTAGAGCACGTCGTCCACCAGCACGATGGTGGCGCCATCCACATTGAACGGAATCTGGGTCGGCTTGACGTCGGCGTGCAAGCCCTTTTGGGCGTAATCGTCGCGGTAACACGAGACGTCGATGAAGCCGAGCCGGGCCTCCAGCTGCAGGTCGCGCGCCAGGCGCTCGGCCAGCCAGGCGCCGCCCGAATGGATCCCGACCAGCGCGACCTCGGATGCGCCGGTCAGATTGCGCTGCACCTGCAGCAATAGGGTGCAGTACAGCGCCTCGGCGTCGAACTGGGGAGGATTAGTTGGATTGGTCATGGGAGTCGAAGTATTGTTGCAAAATAATGGAGGCGGCGCGCGCATCGATGACTTCACCGCGCCGGGCCGGTATCACGGCCGAGGAATAGCGTTCATCAACCAGCTCGATCGGCAAATTGAAGCGGCCGTGCAACTGGTTGGCGAAGCGGCGGCAGCGCAAGGTCATCTCGTGCTCTGCCCCGTCCGGATGGCTGGGAACGCCGACCACCAGCAGGGTCGGGCGCCACTCGGCGATCAGGGCCCCGATTTCGGCGAACTTGACGTCATTGCTGATGGCCGTGATCACTTTGAGCGGCTGGGCCTGTTGCATCAGCGTATTGCCGATCGCCAAGCCAATGCGCTTGATGCCGAAATCGAAACCAAAGATGGAGTCGACTGCCGCGGCGCTCACTGCGCCGGCTCCGCGCTGGCGTCAGGCATGCCCGGCCTCGGAAGTGAGCATCATGGGGTCGATCCCCAATAGCTTGATGGCAGCTTTGTAACGTTGCTCGATCGGCACATCGAACATGACGCGCGGGTCGGCGCTCACGGTGAGCCAGCCGTTGCGTCCGATTTCTTCTTCCAGCTGACCCGGGCTCCAGCCCGAATAACCGATCGATACCAGCAGCCGCTGCGGACCGTCGCCAGCGGCCACCGCTTCGAGCACGTCGATCGAGGTGGTAAATGCGATCTGATCGGTCACGATCAGCGAAGATGAGTAGTGCGCCCCCGGCGTATGCAGCACGAAGCCGCGGTCGTCCTGCACCGGACCGCCGAACATGATCGGCTCGTTGACGATCGGTGCTCTCAACGCGGCGTCCAGGTTCAGGTCGATGCGCTCGAACAGGCCCTGCATCGTCATGTCGGTGGGCTTGTTGATGACGACTCCGAGCACCCCGTTTTCATTGTGCTCGCAGATATACACGACCGCGCCGCCGAACACCGGGTCTTGCATGAACGGCATCGCGATCAGAAAATGATTCGCCAGGTTCAGTTCCGGCATCGTGCCTGCATGTTCCATCAGCGCGGGATCCTGAGGTAAAAGTGCGGGGGCAGGCACAGGTTTGCCAATTTTACTTTTCTTCATATTGTCTCTCTTGGCTCGCGTGCCCTGTGTTCTTTACTGATAGTATTGCCGGCGCACGGGAGCGCCGATGACATGTCGATACTAATGTCGATAGTTTACACTGAATTGCCGATGCGGCGAGGCAAAGCGGCATACCCGGTGCGCCCGAGTTCGATGCCAGCACGATAAAACGCCTGCCTTTTGACCTTGCACACGAAAATGACATTCAATAAATCCCTGGTCTGGTTCCGGCGCGACTTGCGCCTGTTCGATCATGCAGCCTTGCATCATGCACTTACGCGTAGCAAAATTGTCTATTGCGCCTTCATTTTCGATGAAGCTATCCTGGCGAACTTGCCGCGCGCGGACCGGCGCGTCGAGTTCATCCACGCCTGCATCATCGAACTCGATGCCGAACTGCGGCAACTGGGCGCCAGCTTGATCGTGCGCCATGCTCAAGCCGCGCTCGAGATCCCGAACCTGGCACGCGAACTCGGGGTCGACGCGGTGTTCGCCAACGGCGACTATGAACCGCAGGCGATCGCGCGCGATGCCCAGGTGGAACGGGCGTTGCTGGCCGACAGCCGGCTTTGGTTCAGCTTCAAGGATCAAGTCATTTTCGAGAAGAGCGAGGTCCTGTCGCTAGCGGGACGGCCGTTTTCCGTGTTTACCCCCTATCGGAACACCTGGCTCAAGAAACTCGGCAGCGACCCGGCCTCGCCTTTTTGCGCAGCGCTGGCGGTTGCACCGTACGCCGAGCGCTTGGCGCGCAAAGCGGTCGGTGACGCGATCCCGTCGCTGGCCGAGATCGGTTTCGTGGAGACCAACCTCAAGCAACTGGCAATCCCGACCGGCATGTCCGGCGCGGCCACGCTGTTTGACGATTTCCTGGCGCGCATCGCCAACTATGGCGTGGCGCGCGACTTCCCGGCACAAAAAGGGCCCTCCTACCTGTCGCTCCACCTGCGCTTTGGCACCACCTCGATCCGCCACCTAGTGCGCACGGTGCTCGACCTGATTGGACGCGGCGCCGGCGGTGGCGGTGGCGTTGGCGGTGGCGGCGCTGCGGTCTGGCTATCGGAATTGATCTGGCGCGAGTTTTACGCGATGATCCTGTTTCACCATCCGCACGTGGTCGGGCAGGCGTTCAAGCCGGCCTACGACGCCATCGAATGGGAAGGCGGCCCGGCTGCGCGCGCGCTGTTCGAAGCCTGGTGCCAGGGCCGCACCGGCTATCCGCTGGTGGATGCGGCAATGGCGCAACTGAACCAGACCGGCTATATGCACAATCGTTTGCGCATGGTCACGGCCAGCTTCCTGATCAAGGATCTGGGCATCGACTGGCGCTGGGGCGAGCGGTATTTCGCGCTGCACCTGAACGACTACGATCTGGCCTCGAATAACGGCGGCTGGCAATGGGCGGCCTCGTCCGGCTGCGATGCGCAGCCCTATTTTCGCATTTTCAATCCGGTCACCCAGTCCGAGCGGTTCGACCCCGACGGGCGCTTCATCCGGCGCTATCTGCCGCAATTGAAGGCGCTGACCGAGCGCCAGATCCATGCCCCGTGGCTGGTGCCGCCGCTCCTGCGAGAGCAGGCAGGACTGCGGCTCGGGCGCGACTATCCCGAACCGTTGGTTGCGCACGAAGTCGCGCGCCGCAAGACCTTGCAGCGTTACGCCGTGCTGAAGGCCTGATCAGGCGGTCTCGGTCGAGGTCAGGCCGGCAATTGCGGCCAGCAGAACCGGTTCCTGGAACGGCTTTCCGAAGTAAGCGTTTACACCCAGTTGCAAAGCGTAATTGCGGTGCTTGTCGGCCGTGCGCGAGGTGATCATGATGATCGGGATGGCACTAGTGCGCGGGTCGCCGCGCACGTTGCGCGTCAGATCGAACCCATCCATGCGCGGCATCTCGATATCGACCAACATCAAGGCCGGCGTCACCGACTGCAATTGCTCGAGCGCGTCGACCCCGTCCTTGGCCAGCGCCACTTGATACCCTTCGCGTTCGAGCAGGCGCTGGGTGACCCTGCGCACGGTGAGCGAATCATCGACCACCATGATGAGCTGGTCCCGGCGCCGCATTGCCGCCGGTTGCGCGCCATCGGCATGGCCGCCAGCAAATTGCGCGCCCGGCTTGGATCGATGCGCCAGCGCCAGCGCGACCGGGTTCAGGATCAGCACGATTTCGCCCGAACCGAGCACGGTGGCGCCGGCGATGCCGATCATGCGCGCCAGTTGCGGACCGACGTTCTTGACCACGACTTCACGGTTGCCCACCACTTCGTCCACCGGCAGCGCCACGCGGTCGTTGCCGTTCTTCAAAATCAACCGGGGGCACGAGCGCTGCAACGGCGCGCGCGCATGCCGCTCGCCCAGCAAGCTCGGCAGGTAATACAGCTTCACTTGCTGACCTTGCCACGACACCGAGCCGGCACTGTGCGCGGCGCCCATTGC
>JANPCW010000217.1:0-2825 GCA_031431155.1 Janthinobacterium sp.
CCCACCCCCACAGCACCACCCCGACTTTCGGTAAGCGGCATCGCTACAAACCAACTCCGGTCTTCGGGCGGGCGTCATTGTAGTTATACGCCCCGGCGGGAAGGGCCGGCGTTGGACGATGCCACCGCGATGGCACGGCCGATATCGCCAACGAGACGACCAATCTGCACGTGGTGGTGATCCCCGAATTCAATCTCGGGACCGGCCCGCTGGTGTATGCGCTGGCGGTCAACCCCGTGATCGGCCTGGGTAGCTTCCTGGCGCAACTGTTCCTGCGTGCGCCGATGATGAAGGCATTGACCTACCAGATGCGTATCACGGGGCCATGGAAAGCGCCGACCGTCACTAAGCTCGGCAACCCCAGACAAGAGACGCCGCCGCGCCAAGCAAATCCAACCGACACGCCGGCACCGGCAGGTAATTAACATGACAACAGTAGCGGCAGTACAGATGATTTCATCACCCTCGGTCAGTGCCAATATCGAGACCGCGCGGGGCCTGATCGGCCAGGCGGCGAAGGCCGGTGCGCAACTGGTGCTGCTGCCCGAATACTGGGCCATCATGGGTAGGTCCGACAGCGACAAGGTGGCCCATGCCGAGCAGCCGGGCGCCGGCCCGATCCAGGCATTCATGGCTGAGATGGCGCGCCAGCACCAGCTCTGGCTGATCGGGGGCACTTTGCCGCTGGCGTCCGGGCAGCCCGACAAGGTGATCAATGCCACGCTGGTCTTCGATCCGCAGGGGCAGCCGGTCGGGCGCTATGACAAGATCCACCTGTTCGGCTTTAGCAACGGGGAAGAATCGTATGACGAGGCGCGCAGCATCGTGCCGGGCAGCGTCGTGGGCAGCTTCGAGGCGCCGTTTGGCCGGGTCGGATTGTCGGTGTGCTACGACTTGCGCTTTCCGGAACTGTACCGGGCCATGGGCGAGTGCGCCCTGATCGTGGTGCCCGCCGCGTTCACCCACACCACCGGGCAGGCGCACTGGGAAGTGCTGCTGCGCGCGCGCGCGATTGAAAACCAGTGTTACGTGCTGGCCGCTGCGCAGGGCGGGCTGCATCAGAACGGGCGCCGCACTTGGGGCCACAGTATGCTGATCGATCCTTGGGGCACCATCCTCGCAGTGTTGGACGAGGGCGAGGGCGTGATCCATGGCCAGATCGACCCGCAATTCATCAACGCGGTGCGCGCCAGCCTGCCGGCCTTGCAGCACCGCAAGCTGTGACGCCGGCTGTGACGCCGGGCAGCACGCGCGGGAATCCTCTACAATTGAAAAAATCGTTTAGAAAGACGGAACCAACATGATCGCATTTGAACCCAATTTTTCCACTCTGGCCGTTGCGCGCGATGTGTTGCTCACGCCTTTCGGGCTGGATGAAGACATTCTGCTCAAGACCCTGGGAACAATGTTTACCCACAAGGTCGACTATGCCGACCTGTACTTCCAGTTCACCAAGAGCGAAGGCTGGAGCCTGGAAGAGGGCATCGTCAAGACCGGCAGTTTTTCGATCGACCAGGGGGTGGGCGTGCGCGCCGTTTCGGGCGACAAGACGGCGTTTTCGTATTCGGATGAAATCTCCGAGCACGCCTTGCTGGAAGCGGCCGCGGCCACGCGCACGATTGCGCGCGCCGGTGCGGGCAAAGTGAAGGTCGCCAAGAGCATGGTGCAGCAGGGCGGGCGCGACCTGTATCTGCCCAACGACCCGCTGGCCTCGCTGGATGCGACGGCCAAGGTCAAGTTGCTGGAACGGGTCGAGAAAATGGCGCGCGCCAAGGATCCGCGCGTGGTGCAGGTCATGGCCGGGCTGGCCGGCGAATACGATGTGGTGCTGGTGGTGCGCAGCGATGGCGTGCTGGCGGCCGACATCCGGCCCCTGGTGCGGGTTTCGGTCACCGTGATTGTCGAACAGGACGGCCGGCGCGAAATGGGTTCCTCGGGCGGTGGCGGGCGCTACAGCTACGGCTACTTCGACGATGCGCTGCTCGACAAGTATGCCAGCGAGGCCGTCAACGGCGCGCTGGTCAATCTGGCTGCACGGCCGGCTCCGGCCGGTCCGATGACGATCGTGCTCGGGCCGGGCTGGCCTGGCGTACTGCTGCATGAAGCGATCGGACACGGGCTGGAAGGCGATTTCAACCGCAAGGGTTCGTCCGCCTTTTCCGGCCGGATCGGCGAGCGCGTGGCCGCCAAGGGCGTGACCGTGGTCGACGACGGCACCCTGAAGGACCGTCGCGGTTCGCTCAACATGGACGACGAAGGCAACCCGACCCAGTGCACCACCTTGATCGAGGACGGCATCCTGAAAGGCTATATCCAGGACACAATGAACGCGCGCCTGATGAACATGCCAGTCACCGGCAATGCGCGGCGCGAATCGTTTGCCCACTTGCCGATGCCGCGCATGACCAATACCTATATGCTGGCCGGCGACAAGGATCCGGCCGAAATCCTCGCGTCGGTCAAAAATGGCCTGTATGCGGTCAATTTCGGCGGCGGCCAGGTCGACAT
This sequence comes from Janthinobacterium sp., assembly GCA_031431155.1. Taxonomy (GTDB): domain Bacteria; phylum Pseudomonadota; class Gammaproteobacteria; order Burkholderiales; family Burkholderiaceae_D; genus JANPCW01. The sequence goes on from JANPCW010000217.1 coordinate 2,509, forward strand.
CACGAACGGCAAGTTCGTGTTCTCGGCCAGCGAAGCCTACATGATCGAGAACGGCAAAGTGACCTATCCGGTCAAGGGCGCGACCCTGATCGGCAACGGTCCGGACGTGCTGAACCGGGTCTCGATGATCGGCAACGACATGCGGCTCGACTCCGGCGTGGGCGTGTGCGGCAAGGAAGGTCAAAGCGTGCCGGTCGGCGTCGGCCAACCTACGCTGCGGATTGAAGAACTGACGGTCGGCGGTACAGCATAATATTTGGCAAGCGCGCGATAAAGCGCTTGCCAAGCTGTTGATAACATTGTTATAGTGAATTTCG
>JANPCW010000218.1:0-3039 GCA_031431155.1 Janthinobacterium sp.
ATGTCAATGCAGCGCTTGATGGTCTCTCAACTTGTGCACAGACTCGGGGCGCCGGGCGTGGCCGGGATCGTGCTGCTCGCCTTTAGCTTGGGGGTGGCATGGTCGACGCTGTTGCCGTCATGGCAGGAGCGCGATCGGCGCCGCGCAAGCGTTGCCTCGGCACAGAAAATCGCGCACAAGAACGCTGCGCGGGGATTGCTCGGGCCCGATTATTCGCCCGCGGCCCAATTACGGGCGTTCTACGCGATCTTCCCGGTGCCAGCCGACGCCCCGGTGGCTTTCTCGCAGGTGTACGCGGCGGCCCAGGAAACCAAGCTGGAGTTGCTGCGTGGCGAATATACGCGCACGACCGACCAGGCAACCGGTCTCGTGCTCTATCGCATGACGCTGCCGGTACACGCCAGCTATACCCAGGTTCGCCAATTCGTGGCTGCTGCGCTGAAGGCGGTACCGACGCTGGCTTTGGACGAACTGAGCTTCGAGCGGCCGACAATTTCCGAGGCCAGGGTGCAGGCGCGCATCCGCTTCACGCTGTATCTGAAAGTGCCATCATGAAGACGCGCGTCCGGCTGCTTTGGATCGTGCTCATCGCTGGGGCAGCTCTGGCGGCGGCCGGCTATGAAGCTGGCGGCAAGCAAGAGCCGAGCAGTGTGCGCCGCGTGCGCTGGGCGCCAGCCGCCAGCGCCCTGGCGCAGCAGCGACCGGTGTTGCCTGAGCTGCTGCAGGAGCTGGAGGCGCTGCAATCGGGGCGTGCGCCAGCACCGGACACGCAGTTGTTCGGCGCGAAATCATGGTATGTGGCGCCCCCGCCAGCGCCGCCGGCGCCGCAGGTGCAAGCCGCGCCGGTTGAACCGAGCGCGCCGCCCTTGCCCTTCACTTTCATGGGCAAGATGGTCGAGGCGGACCGGCTTACCGTATTTCTTGTCAAGCAAGAGCGAGTTTATATGGCATCGGAGGGCGACGTGATCGACGACACGTATCAACTGGAAAAAATCGAGCCAGGGCAACTGACACTGCGCTATCTTCCGCTAAAAACGGTGCAAACGCTTCCGCTGGGAGAGGTTCGATGAAATGGGCGATCACGAACCGATTTGTATCGTGCTGCGGCACGGTCGCGCTGACGCTGCTGCTGGGCGCCTGCGCCGGTCAGGCCTTGAACCGCGAGGGATTGGCGCTGATCGAGGAGGGCGGCTATGAGCAGGGCTTGAAAAAACTCGAGCAAGCGGCCAAGACGGACGCGCGCGACCTTCGCCTCAAAATGAGCTTGCTCGCCAACCGCGAGCGCGTGCTGGTGCAGATTCTGGCTGCGGCCGACAGCGCGCGCGCGGCCGGCGACGTGCGCGAGGCCGAGGCCAATTACCGCAGGGCCCTCGCCATCGCCCCCGGTGACGTGCGCGCCAACGAGGCGCTGCGCCAGCTTGAAAAGCGCGACCTGCACGGCGAGATGGCGCGCCAGGCCCAAGCCGCGCTCACCAACGGGGATCTGGAACAGGCCGAAAGCATGGCCTTGAAGGTCCTGGCGGTCAACCCCAAGCACCCGCTGGCGCAAGACATTCAGGTGCGGGTCGAGCGCGCACGCGCCACCGAAACGCTGGTTCCGCCGCAGCTCAAATCGCGCCTGACCAAGCCGGTGAGCCTGGAATTTCGCGACGCCAACCTGAAAATGGTGTTCGATGTCCTGTCCCGCGCCAGCGGCATCAATTTTATTCTCGACAAGGAGATCAGGGGCGATACCAAGGTTACGATCTATGTGCGCAATGTAGCCGTCGAGGATGCGATCGACTTGACCCTGGTTCAGAGTCAGCTCGAGAAAAAGGTGCTAGCCGACAATTCCGTGTTGATTTACCCGAATACGCCTCAAAAGGTGCGCGAATATCAGGACCTCATCATTCGCAGCTTTTATCTTGTCAACAGCGATGCCAAGCAGATCGCCACCGTGCTCAAGGACCTCCTCAAGCTCAAGGACATGCACGTCGACGAGCGCCTGAACATGGTGTCGGTGCGCGACACCCCCGACACCATCCGCCTGGCAGAAAAGCTGATCAGGACCCACGACCTGGCCGATCCGGAAGTGGTGCTCGAGATGGAAGTGCTTGAAATTAACCGCACCCGTGCTTTGGAGTTGGGGGTGAGCTGGCCCGACACATTCACCTGGCTGGTGCCGGGAGTGAACGGCATCACGCTCAACGATCTGCCGTTTCGCCAGCATACCAGCGGCGCCCGGATCGGCGCCAACGCGAGCGTGCTGCTGAAAATGCGGCAAGACAGCAGCATTGCCAACGTGATTTCGAATCCGCGCATCCGGGTCAAGAATCGCGACAAGGCAAAAATACTGGTCGGCGACCGGGTGCCGATCATCACAGCCACCGTCACGCCCGGCGCGACCAACCCGGTCACCACCGAGAGCATTTCCTATCTGGATGTGGGATTGAAGCTGGAAGCCGAGCCGGTCATCCTGCTCGACGACGATGTGTCGATCAAGGTGACGCTTGAAGTGAGCACGCTCGGCGATTCGGTGACGACCCGTTCCGGTTCGCTCGCCTACCGGGTCGGGACCCGCACCATTGCCACCTCGTTGCGCTTGAAGGATGGCGAAACCCAGGTCTTGATGGGACTGATCCGGGATGAGGAGCGCAATGCCGCCAGCGGCGTGCCGGGATTGATGGATCTGCCGCTGCTTGGGCGTTTGTTTTCCGTTCCAAGAAACGAAAAGCAGAAAACCGAGATCGTGCTGTCGATCACGCCGCGCATCGTACGCAACCTGGCACGGCCTGATCCGCACGAGATGGAATTCTGGGCCGGGACCGACATCAGCATGAAGGCCAGGCGGCCGATCTTGCAAAGCGTGGCTGCCACTGGTACTGGCACTGGCACTGGCACTCCGCTGCTGGCGCCGGCACTGGTGCACGATCCGGTGCCCGCCCAATACGCGGCGCAGTCGGCGGCCCTCGCGCCCACAGCGCCGGCGCCGGGCCCGGTCCAGCCGCTTCAACTAAGCTGGCAGGCTCCGCCCAGTGCGCGCGTGGGCGAGCAATTCGT
>JANPCW010000219.1:0-4270 GCA_031431155.1 Janthinobacterium sp.
CGCTGGTGATCACCGATTACGCCGACAATCTCAAGCGCCTCGGCAAGATCATCGCCTCGCTCGATGCCCCGGTCTCGGCCGACATGGATGTGCTGCCGGTGCGCTACGCGATCGCCTCCGACCTGGCCGCGATGGTCAACAAGCTGCTCGAGACGGGCCCCGGCGGCGATAGCGGACGGGTCACCGTGCTGGCCGATCCGCGCACCAATTCCGTGATTCTGCGCGCACCGTCGGCGGCCCGCGCCAACCTGGCCAAGTCGCTGATCGCCAAGCTCGACCAGCCGACCGCGCAATTGGGCAATGTGCACGTGGTCTACCTCAAGAACGCCGATGCAACCAAGCTGGCGCAAACCCTGCGCTCGGTGGTGTCGTCCGATACCTCGGCGCCGTCCGCCAGCGCCGGGGTCGGGGGCGCAGCAACGGGCACGGGCACGGGCGCCGGCCCCGGCCCCGGCATTGCAGTCGCCCCGGGCGGCGGCACCGCGCTGACGGCCCAGCCGGCCCAGTTGTCCGGTGGCGGCGGCGCCGGCTTCATCCAGGCCGATGCCTCCACCAATACGTTGATCATCACGGCCAGCGAAGCGGTCTACCGCAACCTGCGCGCCGTGATCGACCTGCTCGACGTGCGCCGGGCCCAGGTCTACATCGAATCGTTGATCGTCGAAGTGACCTCGAGCAAGGCGTCCGAGTTCGGGATCCAGTGGCTCGGGCTGTCCGGCAACAACACCAGCGATTACCGGGTGGGCGGGCTGCAGTCGTTCGGCAGCGGCAGCAACAATATCGCGACGCTGGCCGCGGCCGCCGCTGCGGGCAACCCGGTGCTACCCGGCGTAGGCTTTACGGTCGGCATCTTCAAGCAGGTCGGCAAGAACCTTGGCTTGGGTGCGCTGGCCCATGCGCTAGAGACGGACGGCAACGCCAACATCCTGTCGACTCCCAACCTGATCACGCTCGACAACGAATTGGCCACCATCAAAGTTGGCCAGAACGTGCCTATCATCACCGGGCAATTCACCACCACCGCCGCTGGTGCCGGCGGCGGCAATCCGTTCCAGACCATCGACCGCAAGGATGTCGGCCTGACCCTGAAAGTGCGCCCGCAGATTTCGGAAGGCGGCACCATCAAGCTGGCCATCTATCATGAGACTTCGAGCGTGGACAAATCGACCCTGAATGCAGTGGCCGGCTTGACCACCAATATCCGCGTGATCGAAAACAACGTGATTGCCGACGACGGCCAGATCATCGTGCTGGGCGGGCTGATCGAGGACAGCGCCAGCGATGGCGTGGAAAAAGTGCGTGGCCTGGGCGATATTCCCCTGTTCGGCAATCTGTTCAAGAACCAGACGCGCGACCGCAAGAAGACCAACCTGATGGTATTTCTGCGCCCGGTCGTGGTGCGCAGCAAGGAACAAAGCACCAGCCTGGCGACCGACCGCTACGACTTCATGCGCTCGCGCGGGATCGATGCCCAGCCCGAGGAGACCGTCTTGCTCAAGAACTTGGGCGCACCGGTGCTGCCAGCGCTGCAAAACGGCCAGCCGGTGGGCGGCGCCATGGTGCGTCCGCTGACGCCTGCCAGACCGGCGCCTGCCGTGCCGGCGCCACAGTAATGAGCAATCTCTTGCCCTACGCGTTCGCGCGCGACTTCCTGGTGCTGGCCAAGCACAGCGACCAGGCTGAGAACACGGTCGAGGTCTGGATCGCGGGCGCAACCAAACCTGCCGCGATCGCCGAAGTATCGCGCCGCTTCGGGCGCATCGTATTGAAATCGGTGGCGCGCGCCGAGCTTGACGCCGCGATTGCCAGCGCCTACGCCGGCAGCGGCGGCGACGCCTCCCAGGTGGCCGACGAATTCGAGGCCGACCTGGACTTGACCAAACTGCTGCAAGAGGTGCCGGCGATCGAGGATTTGCTCGAGTCGAGCGACGACGCGCCCGTGATCCGGATGATCAATGCCTTGCTGACCCAGGCCCTGCGCGAAGGCGCCTCCGACATCCACATCGAACCGTTCGAGACCACCTCGGTGGTGCGGTTCCGGATCGACGGCAGCCTGCGCGATGTGGTGCGCCCGAAAAAGGCGATCCATGCCTCGCTCATTTCGCGCATCAAGATCATGGCCCAGCTCGACATCGCCGAAAAACGCCTGCCGCAGGACGGCCGCATTACCCTGCGGGTGGGCGGCAAGCCGGTCGACGTGCGGGTCTCGACGCTGCCGACCGGGCATGGCGAACGGGCCGTGCTGCGTTTGCTGGACAAGGAAGCGGGCCGGCTCGACCTGCAGCACCTGGGCATGAGCGCGACCCTGCTGCCCAAGTTCGATGCGCTGATCCGCCAGCCGCACGGGATCGTGCTGGTGACCGGCCCGACCGGTTCCGGCAAGACCACCACGCTGTACGCGGCGCTGGCGCTGCTCAATGCCAGCACCACCAATATCCTGACCGTGGAAGACCCGATCGAATACGATTTGATCGGGGTGGGCCAGACCCAGGTCAACCCGCGCATCGAGATGAATTTTGCCAAGGCGCTGCGGGCGATTCTAAGGCAAGACCCGGACGTGATCATGATCGGCGAGATCCGCGACCTGGAAACGGCCCAGATCGCGGTGCAGGCTTCGCTCACCGGCCACCTGGTGCTGGCTACGCTGCATACCAACGATGCCGCGGCCGCCGTCACGCGCCTGTTGGACATGGGGATCGAGCCGTTCCTGCTGTCGTCTTCGCTGCTGGGGGTGCTGGCGCAGCGCCTGGTACGCAAGCTGTGTCCGCACTGCAAGCGGCAGGATCCGCATGGCGAGCACGGCTGGCAAGCGGTCGGCTGCGACAAATGCGGGCAAACCGGTTACCAGGGCCGCATGGGCGTGTATGAATTGCTGGAAACGACCGACGCGATCCGGGCCCAGATTCATGACCGCGCCTCGGAAGCCGAGATCCGCAAGGCGGCCCAGCACAGCGGCATGCGCACCATGCGCGAGGATGGGGCGCGCTGGCTCAACGACGGCACCACGACGCAGGCCGAATTGCTGCGCGTGACCAAGGACTAGGGCCAGCGCATGCCTGCATTTCGCTATGAAGCCGTGGACCCCTCCGGGGCCACCAGGAAAGGCGTGCTCAACGCCGACAGCGCGCGCGCCGCACGCGCCGACCTGCGCACCCAGGGCCTGCTGCCGCTGACGGTGGACGCGATCGCGGCCCAGCTCGACGCGGCCGGGGTCAAGAAAAGCCACGCGTTCGGCGAGAAGCTCTCGACCACCGAACTGGCCCTGTTCACGCGCCAGCTGGCCAGCCTGCTGGAAGCCGGATTACCGCTGGAGCAGGCCTTCTCGGCCCTGCTGGAGCAGGCCGAGCGCCCGTATGTGCGCGACCTGATCGCCTCGATCCGGGCCGAAGTGATGGGCGGCGCGGCATTCTCGGACGTGCTGGCGCGTCATCCGCGCGACTTTGCCGAAATCTACCGCGCGCTGGTCGCCTCGGGCGAACAGATCGGCCACCTGGCCAGGGTGCTCACGCGCCTGGCCGACTACATCGAACGGCGCAACGCGCTGGTGCAAAAGGTCAAGCTGGCGTTCACCTATCCGGCCATCGTGACCGTGGTCGCCTTCTCGATCGTGATCTTCCTGTTGACCTACGTGGTGCCGCAAATCGTCTCGGTGTTCGCCAACACCAAGCAGAAGCTGCCGTTCCTGACGGTGCTGATGCTGGCCGTGTCCGACTTCGTGCGCAACTACGGCTGGCTGGTGCTGATCGTGTTGGTCGCGGCCTGGTTCGGCTGGCGCCGCGCTTTGCAGGACCCGGCTCTCAAGCGGCGCTGGCACACCTGGCTGCTGACCGCGCCCATTTACGGCAAGTTCGAGCGCAGCCTGAACACGGCGCGCTTTGCCAGCACGCTGGCCATCACCACCGGTTCCGGGGTACCGATCCTGCGCGCGCTGCAAACGAGTTGCGACACGCTGTCCAACGTGGCCATGCGCGAGTTGGTCGACGAGGCCAGCGCCAATGTGCGCGAAGGCGTCAGCCTGGCGCGCGCGCTGTCGGCCCAGAAGCATTTCCCGCCGATGCTGATTCACATGATCCGTGCCGGCGAAGTCACGGGTGAATTGCCGGCAATGCTCGAGCGCGCGTCCAACGCCCAGGAGCAGGATCTGGAGCGGCGCGCGATGACGATCGCCGGGCTATTGGAGCCGGCCTTGATTCTGGCAATGGGCGTGGTGGTGCTGCTGATCGTGTTGGCGGTATTGATGCCGATTATTGAAATTAATCAACTGGTGCGG
>JANPCW010000220.1:0-1859 GCA_031431155.1 Janthinobacterium sp.
CGGCGACCTGCTTGAGGATCGCCTGCGCATGCTCGTAGAACACCTTGCCGGGGTCGGTGCAGGTGACCCCCTGCGCCGAGCGGTGCAGCAATTGCGCCCCCAGTTCCTCTTCCAGTTGGCGCAATTGCTGGGTCAACGCCGGCTGGGCGACATGCAGCATGCGCGCCGCGCGCGACAGCGAGCCGTGGTCGACAATGGCGACAAAATAGCGGAGTTGGCGCAGTTCCATGGGCAGGGTTGAGTCTAGCGATTGGGTCGGTGCACCAATGTGAAGGTGAACGCGAAAAGGGCGTAGGGCGGATGAGCGAAGCGTTATCCGCCGTATGTTTGCATGGGTTGGCGGATAAATCCACGCAAAGATGGCGACCCTAGAAAAACTCGGCGGTATCGTTCGATGCGACCACGTGCAACTGGCCGCCTTGCACCAGCTGGTCATAGTGGCAAGCCTGGTTGCGGCCGTGGCTCTTGACGTAATACAGTGCCTGGTCGGCGCGTCCCAGGATCGTCACCGGCGATTCATACGCGCTGATGCTGACAAATCCCACGCTCACAGTCACTTGGCCCACCTGCGGAAATACGTACGTCTCGACGTTCTTGCGGAAGCGGTCGATGATTTTTTGCGCATTTTCAAGGGTGGTCGAACGCAGCAGCACCACGAACTCTTCGCCTCCGAAGCGGAATACCCGGTCTTGCGAGCGGAACGACGACTGCAACAGGTTGGCGATCAGGATCAGCACTTCATCGCCGTACAGGTGGCCGAATTTATCGTTGACGAGCTTGAAATGATCGACATCGACCACCGCCAGCCACTGTTTTTCGATATTGCAATGGTGCCTTCGTTCCTTGCCGGCCGGTAGTGCTGCCGCATCCGATCCGGTGCTGGCCAGCAGCATTTTTGCCAGTTGGTCGTCAAATGTCTTGCGGTTCAGCAGGCCGGTGAGCGAATCGCGCTCGCTATAGTCGAGCAGGTTCTGGAAATTGCGGTAAACGCTGACGATGCCGCCGATGATCTGGATGGTGTCGCTGGTATATGGCGTCGGGTTGACGATTTCGAGGCAGGTGTCGCACTTGTCGCCGATCCAGATCGGCAACCACAGCGTGTGCTGGCCGTCAGCCGTCACGCCGTCGGCGCTCGTGGCACGCCGCGCCAGGCAGGCTGCCAGTTCCGGGAAGTGCGCAAGCGGCACTCCAGGCACGCCGGGGTTGGGGTTCTCTTCCATTCTGGCTTGGCCAGCGGCGCAAATAACGGCACGCGGGCGCACAAAAATCTGACCGCGCACGGTGGCTAGCGTCAGCACGCGCGTCTGCGCGGCCGCAGCCAATTCGTGGACCGCCGAGATCGCCGAGAGGTCGAGCATCGCGTGATCGCGGTGACCGGTCATGTCGACCATGTGTTTAAGAAGGGAATCCATCATTGTTCTCTGGATAGTAACACCACGATTGTGCCATCTTCGATTCGCGCCCGCCATGCATTGATTGGTAATAGTTGTAAGCGAGGCACAGCAATGCATGCCAAGCCTGGCCAATGGAAGGTGACGCAGGATAATAGTTTTTTGCACAATAGGCAATCACAGCCTGCTAAATGACATTTTATCTGCCGCGATTGTGTAATTTGGCGTCGCCGACCGACCGAGTGACCCGCCTAGAAGGATACGTCCTGTTTCCGGTGAAGCACAGAGTGGATATGCAGCATGGCGTCCAACGCTTGCCGAAGCGGGCGCGTGTCTCACTTTTTAACTATGGTTAAAAATATTCTGTTATATTTCCACATTACAATATTACCATCTGATAAAAATGAATTTTAAGCCTCTGTAATCAGTGCGGATTGCTTCGAGGAATCCAGCACGTTGAACTGGCGC
>JANPCW010000221.1:0-1989 GCA_031431155.1 Janthinobacterium sp.
GAACGATACTCTTGGTGGAATCAGGCGGCGCGCTGTCATGCGCCGATTCTAGCGCACTGGACTCTGCGCGGCGCGCACGCCACGGATCGTCAGCCGGGTTTGCCGGCTCCGATCGCTTGAGTTTCCTAGGTGAAATAAAAAGTCTGCGGTGATGGAATGCAGCTCGTATATAATCTAATGTTATTTTGCGCTGTCGCAGGTGCACTGGCCTGGGAGCTTTACAACAATGCGTGTAGACGGAGTGAGCTTTTCGATTGCCAGCCATGCAGCATGGGCGCCTGGCGTGACGACAGCGAAGGCGTGGGCCGAGTGGGCGCAAGCGCCGTTCGTGATCGGCGACGGTGCCGAACCGGGCGTGCGCCTGATGCCGCCGATGCTGCGCCGGCGCGCCGGCTTCCTGGGGAAAATGGCGCTCGAAGTTGCCTACCAGTGCCTGGATGGGCGCACCGATGTCGCAACTGTGTTTTGCTCGCGTCATGGTGAGGTCGCGCGCGCGGTCCAATTGCTGACCGACCTGGCGCAGGACATGCCGGTGTCGCCGACCGGCTTCGGTCTGGCCGTGCACAATGCCAGCGCCGGCCTGTTGTCGATCGCGCGCGGCGACCAGGCTAACCACATTGCGCTGGCCGCCGGGGCCAGCTCTGTGGAGCACGCCGTGATCGAGGCTTGCGCCTTGCTGGCCGATGGTGCTCCGATGGTGCTGCTGGTCGCCTACGATTGCGCCTTGCCGCCAGTGTTCGCGCACTTTCAGGACTGTGCCGAGCAAGCGCACGCGTGGGCCTGGCTGATGGTGCCGGCCGCGCACGATGCAATTAATCTGAGCTGGAGCACAAGCGCTGCAATTCAGGCGCCGTCCGCTGCGATGACGGCCAGCGGGGTGACGGCCAGCGGGGTGCCGGCCAGCGCGATGCCGGCCAGCCTGGCTGTGCTGCACTTCCAGTTGAGCGGCCAGTTGCAACTGGAACGGGTGGATGGGCCGCGCCGCTGGCGCTGGGCGCGCCATGCTTGAGTCGAGCGGGCGCTACTGGCGCGTGTTCGCCACCGGCTTTTGCTTTGCCACCTTCGGGATCGGCGGACTGGCATTGCGGGTCCTCGTGTTCCCCCTGCTGCACCTACTGGTTTGGCAGCGCGCAAGGCGGGTGAGCGCGGCACGCACCATCATCCGGCTCGCATTTCGCGCCTTTGTCGAACTGATGCGGCTGCTAGGCGTATTGCGTTATGAAATCATCGGGCGCGACAAGCTCGCGCGCGGCGGCTTGCTGATCCTGGCCAATCATCCGAGCCTGATTGACACAGTGTTCCTGATGGCTTTCGTGAAGCGCGCCGATTGCATCGTCAAGGGACGTTTGTGGAACAACCCGTTTACCGGCGGGCCGCTGCGGGCCGCTGGGTATATCAGCAATGAAGACGGGGCGCAACTGGTCGACGCCTGCATCGCTTCGCTGCGCGCGGGCAATAACCTGATCGTGTTTCCCGAGGGCACGCGCACACCCGCCGATGGCGGCATCCGGCTGAAACGGGGCGCGGCCAACATCGCCGTGCGCGGCGCGCGCGTCGTGACCCCGGTGCTGATCCACTGCCGGCCGTCGACCCTGGGCAAGGGCGAGAAGTGGTGGCGCGTGCCGGCCCGCTTTGTACAGTTCAGGATTGAAGTGAAAGAGGATATCGAGATTGCGCGTTTTAGCGCGGCGGCAAGCTCGGATGTGATGGCGGCAAGGCACTTGACCGACCATCTGCAACACTATTTTATAGAGGAAAATCGACGCCATGCTTGAACAAGAAGTGAAACAACTGATTATCGACGTGCTGCAACTGGAAGACGTCAGCGTCGCCGATATCGACAGCGCCGCGCCGCTGTTTGTAGAAGGCCTCGGCCTCGATTCGATCGATGCGCTGGAACTGGGCGTGGCGCTGCAAAAGCGCTAGGGCATCACGCTGTCGGCCGATTCGGACGACACGCGGCGCCATTTCGCGTCGGTTCACGCGCTG
>JANPCW010000222.1:0-4640 GCA_031431155.1 Janthinobacterium sp.
GCGGCGACGGAAAATTCGGTTGCGGGTCGTCCGCCGGCCCGTCGGATATCGCCCCCGAGGTCTGGGAAAAGGTCAAAAACCACCCCTGCTACAGCGAAGAAGCACATCACCACTATGCGCGCATGCACATCGCGGTCGCGCCGGCCTGCAACATCCAGTGCAATTACTGTAACCGCAAGTACGACTGCTCCAATGAATCGCGGCCAGGCGTTGTCAGCGAACAACTGTCGCCGCAACAGGCGTTCAGGAAAGTGCTCGCGGTCGCATCGGCCATCCCGCAAATGACCGTGGTCGGCATCGCCGGTCCAGGAGACGCACTGGCCAACCCGGCCAGGACGTTCGAGACCTTCGGATTGATCGCCAGGACCGCACCCGACATCAAGCTTTGCCTGTCGACCAACGGGCTGGCACTGCCGGATCACGTGGACACCATCGCGGCGCTCAATGTCGACCATGTCACGATCACGATCAACATGATCGATCCCGAAGTCGGCCAGCACATCTACCCTTGGATTTACTATCAGAACAAGCGCTGGACCGGCCTCGAAGCATCCCGGATCCTCACTGAACGGCAACTGCTGGGACTGGAAATGCTGACAGCGCGCGGCATCCTGTGCAAGGTCAATTCGGTGATGATCCCCGGCATCAACGACCATCATCTGGCCGCGGTCAACCAGGCCGTCAAATCGCGCGGTGCGTTTTTGCACAACATCATGCCGCTCATTTCGGCGCCCGAACACGGTACCGTGTTCGGCTTGCGCGGCCAGCGTGGCCCGACGGCGCACGAATTGAAAGCGCTGCAGGACGGTTGCGAAGGCGAAATGAACATGATGCGCCATTGCCGCCAGTGCAGGGCCGACGCCGTTGGCTTGCTGGGCGAGGATCGCAGCGCCGAGTTCACTAGCGCGAAGGTGGAGACGATGGAGGTCCGGTACGACCTTGCGGCGCGCCAGGCGTACCAGGCGGGAGTGGAAGCGCAGCGCCAGGCCAAGGTCGCGGCCACGAAGGTTGCGCGCGATACGCTGGCTGGCAATGCCAGCGATATGAAGATCCTGGTCGCTGTCGCCACCAAGGGCGAAGGTAAAATCAACCAGCACTTCGGGCATGCCGGCGAATTCCAGATCTACCAGGTGTCCACGGCAGGCGCGAAGTTTATTGGACACCGCCGCGTCGACTTGTATTGCCAAGGCGGTTACGACAACGCCGATGCGCTGCCCGGCGTGATCCGCGCCATCAACGACTGCCACGCCGCGTTCGTGGCCAAGATCGGCGGCTGCCCGCGCACGGAACTCAAACAGGCCGGCATCGAGCCGGTGGAGCAGTACGCCCATCAGTTCATAGAACCGTCAGTGATCGCGTATTTCAACGTCTATCTGGCGCAAGTGACGTCGGGCCAAATCGTGCACCAGCCACGCGGCGACGCCGACATCCGGCAGGGTGCCTACATCGCCGCCGCATAGATATCAATCATCCAAGGAGAAAAATCATGGCATACAAAATCGTCGCTTCCCAATGCACCGGCTGCTCCGCTTGCGAGCCGGAATGCCCCAATGTCGCGATCCGTGAAAAGAATGGAGTGTATCTGATCGAGCCCAAGAAATGCACCGAGTGCGACGGCCATTTTGACGAACCGCAATGCGTCGCGGTCTGCCCGGTGGACAAGACCTGCATCATCGATCCCGCGTATCCGCGTTAATGCCTGGAGAACGTCATGAATATCGCTGTCACCCCGGCCGCCGAGACCTTCATGCGCCGCATGGTGCGTTTCAATGACGGTGCTGCGCAGGCAGGTTTCCGTCTGATGGTGATGCCCGGCGGATGCGCCGGGTTTACAACGCAGTTCAGCATCGAAGCGGCGCCGCAGCCGGGCGATGCGACGCTCGATGTTAACGGCTTGAAGCTATTCCTGTCGCTCGAATCGCGCGCTCTGCTCGCAGGCGCGACCATCGATTTTCGCGACGGCGCCATGGCATCCGGACTGGCGATCATCAATCCGAATGTGAGCGACTGCGGCTGCGGCAGCAGCGGAGCCGGGCGCGGCGGCAGGCACGCGACGGTCAGCGTGTCGGCCATCCTTAACAAGAGATGAACAGGGAGCGGGAGCATGAAGATCAATCGCGATGACGGGCATGTCGAACTCAACGATTCGCCGGCATTCAACTACGGCGAAAAGGTGCGCAGCCGCAAGACGGTGCGCAACGACGGCACCTTCCCCGGCAAGGAAATCGGCGACATCCTGGTCACGAAGGGCGATATCGGTTATGTCGCCAATATCGGCACCTTCCTGCAGCAGTTTTACATCTATGGCATCGAGTTCATCGCCAACGGTTATCGCGTCGGCATGAAAGGGCGCGAGCTGGAGTCGCTCGATGCCGTGTCAACCGGAACAGGGGCCCGCCCATGAACGAGCAAAGTACGCACAAATACGGTTGGGGCCAGCAGGTGATTGCCGGCACCGATCTGTTGAATGACGGCTCGCATCCCGAATACGCAATGGATGCGCTGCTGGTCGGGCGCGGTACCCGGGGCGAGGTGGCGCAGGTAGGCATGCATGTGGATACGGAGACGCCAATTTACCTAGTGCAGTTTGCCGGCGGCTGCGTGGTCGGTTGCCTCGAAGAGGAAATTGCGTTGGCTTGAGGGGACGATTGATGACCAGCGCTCATCCCAACGAGGTGGACCTGCGGCGCATTTCACGGCTGCTGAAAAAGCGGGCGCGCTATCACTATGTATCGCCTTTGGTGCAAGCTGTTGCCGGCGGCTACCGCATCGTCAGCCCCTGCTGCTCGCGCAACATCGACCAGGCCGGCGGACTGATCGACATCGCCCGCATTGAATGGGAGGCAGGCGTGTGGACGCTGTTTAGCAGGGACCATGTTTGTGAGTTGTGGCTGATGCACACGCAGGCCAGCCGCCTCGATCGACTGATGGATTGTCTCAATGAGGACAGCAAACGGGTGTTCTGGCAATAATTCTATTTGGAGCTAAGTAATGAAAGTCATGATTCGCAAGAATTCGGCCGGCGCGCTGACAGCCTACATTCCAAAGAAAGACCTGGAGGAACCGATCGTTTCGATGGAAAAGGCGGAAATGTGGGGCGGCATGGTTACGCTCGCCAACGGCTGGCAGCTCGAACTGCCGCCATTGCCAGCGACTACCGGCTTGCCCGTGACGGTCGAGGCGCGCAAGGTCGGCGGCTGACATGGCGTGCCATACGTGAAAAATTCGGACGCGCTGGCGCTGTGCATCACCTGCGCCAATATTTTTGCGACGGCGGGTTGCACCCGCCCTACATTTTTTCTATCTCTGATGCCCGAGCCGTACCTCGATGCTTGGGTGGCGTGCGACTAGTGCCTTGAGGCTCTCGAGGTTCTTCAGATTTCTCTGCTTGTCTCTGGTGAAGTCGCCGGGTTCCACCGTATTGTCCCAGCCCCAGCGGGTGTGGCATGTATCGCCGGTCAATAGTACCGGGCCTTGTTTTGTCCGGACCAGATAGGCGGTGCTGCCTGACGTGTGCCCCGGCACGCTGATCGCGAACACCGAACCGTCTCCGAAGATGTCGATCACGCTTTCAAACTGTTGCTGTGGGTCCGGCTTGAAGGGCCATTCCTGTAATGGCTGTTTGTCCCGCAGCAGTCGATTAGTGGCGCCATGCACGAAGATATTGATCAGATTTTTTTCGGTCGATTCCGATGGGCCGATATACAGCGGTACATCCGCGGGTATGTCCGGCATGCCGGAGATATGGTCTATGTGCAGGTGCGTAAAGAACACGCCGGCCAGTTTGCCGTCGATGTCTTTCAATATGTCGGCGGTGCTTTTTTGAATTTTCATCTTTTCAATCGGCATGCCGTTGCGGACGATCCAGTTCAACCCTTCCTTGTCCGGATTGTCCAGCAGCTTGCGCGATACGCCGGTATCGACCAGGTACACGCCGCGTAGCGGGTGCTTGATCACATGGGCAAATACCTGTATCGGCTCTTCCCGATCAACAAGACGCGCTTTTTGCGCGGTCGCGCTCTTGAGGTTGATCAAGCCTGCCAGCGGAACGGCCCAATCGGCGCTGTTAATGGTAGTCAAGTCGATGGGGCCGGGCCGCTCTATCAGACGTTCCAGCTCGGCACTGCCGGACGGCTTGCCTATGGCGCTTTGCGCGACCGGATGCGATGTGAGGCTGCACGCTTGCAGCAGGAGTGTGCCCGATAAGGCCAGTGAGGCAGCAGCCAGGTTGGTCATATTTTTTGTTTTCATGAATACCTCGTCTCAATTGCCTATAATCGCATATCCGAATATGGCGTGGTAGTGGCTATGTGCGGATAGCGTTATCCAAACATGGATGGGTAAGACAATGCGGAGAGAGAACCGAAATGAAGCTGAAATGGGATGATTTACGGCTTTTCCTGACAGTGGTAGAGCAGGGAAGCCTCAGCGCGGCGGCACGCATGCTCAAGCTGGGACAGCCGACCTTGAGCCGCAGGATAGGCGAGCTGGAGGCATTGATTGGCGAGCCGCTCTTTGTCAGAGTGTATGGACTGTAGGCAGGATTCTTGGGGTTTGGCTGCTGATCAGTCTTTCGTTCGGTCGAGGCGGCATTCAGATCGTAGGGGCTGGGACTCTTCGGCTTGTCCATGGCTGTCTCC
>JANPCW010000223.1:0-1718 GCA_031431155.1 Janthinobacterium sp.
CGCCGCACGCATGTTGGTGCATGCCGTGCGGGAAGCCATGGCCGCCAAGGTGGGCCCGGTTGAACTGTGTGTGACACCATCGGCGGCAGACCCGGTGTGGCAGGCACTGGCCATGCCGGATGGGGTGCAATGGTCGCAGCAGGGGGAGGGCGATCTGGGGGAGAGAATGGCGCGCGCAACGCGGCGCGTGCTTGAAAACGGTGAACCGGTCCTGCTCATCGGGACCGACTGCCCGGAACTGGGCGCTGCCCGCTTGCAGCAAGCCGCCCTTGCATTACCGCACACGGATGCCGTGCTGTTTCCGACCTTCGACGGCGGCTATGCCTTGCTTGGCCTGAACCGTTTCCACCCGGCCCTGTTTGCGGGCATCGCGTGGAGCACCGACAGCGTCGCTGCCGAGACGCTGAGTCGTTTGGGACAACTGGGCTGGACAGTACAAAGCCAACCCATGCTGCACGACATCGATGAACCTGCTGATTTGAATTGGCTACCACATACATGGGGGGCGATGGCGCATGCGTTGTAGAGCGTTGGCGGTGGTGTCGAGCCTGCCGGGAACGAATACAGTCCTCAATTTCCCGGGTGAGTGTAAGAATTTCGTACAGTCATCCGACTCATCTTCATGATGGTTGTCGCGCTTCACCTCAGCGTGTGGTGTTATTGCACCGTTGAGGCATCACCGTGGCACGCTTGGCAGCTGCGCTTTGTTCCTATGTGAATGACTTTTTGAAAGGAATCCCTCATGAAAATTGGAAAGCTCCTCGTGTCTGCGCTCCTCGTCCTCAGTGCAGCCATGACGCACGCACTCGAAATCAAACCTTATTCTGCCGTTGCATTGGCCGATGCGCAGAAAGCCGACAAGCCTGTCGCCTTGCATTTTCATGCAGACTGGTGCCCGACTTGCCGCGCCCAGGAGAAGGTGTTGCAGAGCCTGAAATCCGAGCAGGGGCTGAACCTGACGGTACTGGTTGCGAACTACGATACCGAGAAGGACCTCAAGCGCCGTTTCAGGGTCAATGCCCAGTCCACGCTGGTCGTACTCAAGGGCAGCAAGGAAGCGGCACGACTGGCGGGCGACACCTCCCCGGATGGCATTCGCAGTGCCCTGAAGTCGGCCCTCTGACAAAGGAACACGCATGCTTGTCGCACTGTCGCTGCCGCAACTGGGGCTCAGCCTGTTTGCCGGCAGCCTGACCACATTATCGCCCTGCGTGTTTCCACTCTTGCCGTTGGTGCTGGGAGGTGCCTTGCAGGGCAGCCGCTTCGCTCCGGTGGCCATGGGCGTTGGCATGACAGCATCGTTCGCCGGGATCGGAATGCTGCTGGGCGCGCTTGGCCCCGCGCTGGGCATCGACGCCGACACGGTGCGCACCGGCGGGGCGGCGATGCTGATCGCGTTCGCCCTGGTCATGCTGATTCCCGCGCTCGGCGCACGTTTCACGCAATGGATGTTGCCGATCGCCAGCACGGCCAACGCCGCCTCCGCCAAGCTGGACGGGGGCTCGTTGTTTGGCGCGCTGTTGCTCGGTGGCGTGCTGGGCCTGGTGTGGACTCCGTGCTCGGGGCCCTTGCTGGGTTCGGCATTGACGCTGGTGGCCAGCGAAGGCGGCGTGGCCCGAGGCGGGCTCGTCCTTGGCGTATTCGGCCTTGGCGCGGCGGTACCGCTGGTGGCAGTGGCCTACGCTTCCCGCAGTGGCTTTGTGCGCGTGCGGGACTGG
>JANPCW010000224.1:0-1948 GCA_031431155.1 Janthinobacterium sp.
CCGGCGCCGCGAACAAGAGTGCATCCATTATTAAACGACCGAGCCCAGTTTGAAAATTGGCAAGTACATGGCGATCACGAGGCCGCCGATCAGCACGCCCAGGATCACCATGATCAAAGGCTCCATCAGGCTCGACAGGCCGGCCACGGCTTCATCGACCTCTTCCTCGTAGAAATCGGCCACCTTGCCCAGCATGGCGTCGAGCGAACCCGATTCCTCGCCGATCGACACCATTTGCGTGACCATGTTGGGGAACACCTCGGCGTTTTGCATCGCCACCGTCAGGCTGGTGCCGGTGCTGACCTCGTTCTGGATCCTCTTGGTCGCGTCCAGGTAGACCGCATTGCCGGCCGCGCCGCCGACCGAGTCGAGCGCTTCGACCAGCGGCACGCCGGCCGCAAACATGGTGGCCAGCGTGCGGGTCCAGCGCGCAATCGTGGCTTTGCGGATCACGGCACCGAAAATGGGCGCGTTGAGCAGCAGCTTGTCCATCGCGCGCTGCATTTTCAGCGAGCGCTGCCAGGCCTGGAAGAAGAAGTAAATGGTGCCGAATATGCCGCCGAAGATCAGGTACCACCACGCCACGAAAAATTCCGAGATGGCCATCACGACCAGGGTCGGAGCCGGCAAGTTGGCGCCGAAGCTGGCAAACACTTCCTTGAATGCCGGTACCACCCAGATCATGATGACGGCGGTGACGATGAAGGCGATCGCCAGGATCGAGACCGGGTACATCAGGGCCGACTTGATCTTGGCCTTGATCGCGATCGTCTTTTCCTTGTAGATGGCGAGCCGGGTCAGCAAGTCTTCCAGAATGCCGGCCTGTTCGCCGGCCCCGACCAGGTTGCAAAACAGCGGGTCGAAATAGCGCGGATACTTGCGGAACGCCTGGTTCAGGCTGGTGCCGGTCTCGATGTCGGCGCGCAGGTCGGCCACCAGTTTGGACACCGATGGATTGGCGTGACCCTTGCCCACGATGTCGAACGACTGCAGCAGCGGCACCCCGGCCTTCATCATCGTGGCCAGCTGGCGCGTGAACAGGGAGATATCCTTGTCGGTGATTTTCTTGCCGCTGCGGTAGATTTTTTTCTTGACCTTGGTGGCCAGAATCCCCTGGCGCCGCAGGGTGACGTTGACGATGGCCTCGCCCCCGGCGCGCAGTTCGCCGCGCACCGTCTTGCCGCTCTTGTCCTTGCCTTCCCAGGCGTAGACCGATTCCTTGACCTGGCTTAGGACAGGGGCTTTCTGTAATGATGTGGCCATGAGGGTTCCTATTCGTTGGTACAGCCGAGCACTTCTTCAAGGCTGGTCATGCCCTGCTTGACCTTCATCAGGCCTGACCGGCGCAGCGACTTGACGCCTTCGCTTTCGGACTGGCGCGCGATTTGCATCGCATTGCCGTTGGCCAGGATGATCTTTTCAATTTCCTCGGTGATCGGCATGATCTGATAGATGCCGACCCGGCCCTTGTAGCCGCCGCCATTGCAGCGCTCGCAGCCGACCGGCCGGTAGGGCTTCCAGCTGCCGTCCAGTTCCTGCTCGGTGAAGCCGGCCTTGAGCAGAATCTCGTCCAGTACCTCGACCGGCTGCTTGCAGGTGCACAGCCGGCGCGCCAGGCGCTGGGCCGTAATCAAAATCACCGAGGAGGCAATGTTGAAGGGCGCCACGCCCATGTTCATCAGGCGCGTCAAGGTCGACGGGGCATCGTTGGTGTGCAGGGTCGAGAACACCATGTGGCCCGTTTGCGCCGCCTTGATCGCGATGTCGGCCGTTTCCAGGTCGCGGATCTCGCCGACCATGATGATGTCGGGATCCTGGCGCAGGAACGACTTGAGCGCGACCGGGAAAGTCAGGCCGGCCTTTTCGTTGACATTGACCTGGTTCACGCCCGGCAAGTTGATCTCGGCCGGATCTTCCGCGGTCGAGATATTGATGCCGGGCTTGTTCA
>JANPCW010000225.1:0-4050 GCA_031431155.1 Janthinobacterium sp.
CTACATTTACAACATGGAGCGGCTGCTCACGAAGTTCAAGACGGCGGCCGCCCTGGTGCCGCAACCGGTGCTGCGCAAGGCCGCGCGCGCCACGCGGGTGGGGGTGATGTACTTTGGCTCGACCAGCCCTGCCATGGACGAAGCGCTCGACGTGCTCACCGAAAATGGCATTGATCTGGACGCCTTGCGCCTATGCGCGTTTCCGTTTCCCGAGTCGGTCAAGCAATTCATCGCGGCCCATGACAAGGTGTTCATGGTGGAACAAAATCGCGACGCCCAGATGCACGCCCTGCTGGTCAACGAGCTTGAGATCAACCCTTCGCAGCTGGTCAAGGTGCTGCACTACGATGGCACGCCAATTACCGCGCGCTTCATCACCGATGCCATCGAGCAGAACCTGAAGGCCGCAGCCGCGCCAACTCCACTGCACCAGGAGGCCGCATGACCTATCTTGTCAAGCCCAAACTGCACCACCCCTCGCTCACCACCAACAAGGTCGGTTATACCCGCCGCGATTACGTGGGCCGCATCTCGACCTTGTGCGCCGGCTGCGGCCACGATTCGATCTCGGCGGCCATCATCCAGGCCTGCTGGGAACTCGACATCGAACCGCACCGGGTCGCCAAGCTGTCGGGCATCGGGTGCAGCTCGAAGACGCCCGATTATTTTCTAGGCGCTTCGCACGGTTTCAACACGGTGCATGGGCGCATGCCCTCTGTGCTCACCGGCGCCAATCTTGCCAACCGCGACCTGCTGTACCTGGGCGTGTCGGGCGACGGCGACTCGGCATCGATCGGGCTCGGGCAATTTGCCAACGCCATGCGGCGCGGCGTGTGCATGGCCTACATTGTCGAAAATAACGGGGTCTATGGCTTGACCAAGGGACAATTTTCCGCCACGGCGGATCGCGGCTCGAAAAGCAAAAAGGGCGTGGTCAACCGCGACAACCCGATCGATTTGGTGGGGCTTGCGCTGCAACTGGGCGCCACCTACGTTGCGCGCAGTTTCTCGGGAGACAAGGCGCAACTGGTGCCGCTGATCAAGGGTGCGATCGAACATGGCGGGGCCGCCTTCATTGACATCATCAGCCCCTGCGTCACGTTCAATAACCATGGTGGCAGCACCAAGAGCTACGACTATGTGCGCCAGCACAACGAAGCGGTGAGCCGCATCGATTTCATGACCGAGCACAGCGAGATTACGGCCGAATACGTGGCCGGCGAAGTGATCGACGTGCAGCAGCATGACGGCTCCACGCTGCGCCTTCGCAAGCTGCACGCGGACTACGACCCTACCGATCGCTACGCAGCCCTGAGCTATATCAATGCCCACCAGGCGCGCGGTGAAGTGGTCACTGGCCTGTTATATCTCGACCCGGTCGCCACCGACTTGCACACTTCGCTCAATACCAGCGATACGCCGCTGCATGCATTAAACGAAAGCGCACTTTGCCCCGGTTCGCGGGCCCTGGAAAAGCTTAACGCGTCGCTGCGTTAGGCCGGCTGTTTGTTGTTTTAGTACGATATGAGGGGGAATTTTTGCCATGGTTGAACGTACCGTTTTCCAATCCATGTCCCAGCGCCACGTGGTCAGGCTGCCACCCCAGGCCAGCGTGTGGGATGCGGCCTGCGTCATGACCAAAGCCAATTGCGGGAGCGTGCTTATTATCGACACGGCGGGAACCCTGCTGGGTATTCTGACCGAGCGCGACTTGATGACGCGCGTGCTGGCCAAGGCGCTCAATCCGCAAACGACCCGCGTGTCCGAGGTGATGACACACGACCCGCAATGCGTGGGACCCGACGTGAAGGTCTCCGAAGCGGTCTTGATCATGATCGAGCGCGGGTTCAGGCACTTGCCCATCGTCTCGCCGGCAGCCAAGATCTTGGGTGTGTTCTCGATCCGCGACGCGTTGCCGCGCGAAGTCGGCAACGCGATCAGCCTGGCCGAGTTCAACGATCAGGTCAATGACGCGTTGGGTTGAAGCGGGCGAGTCAAGCGCACTAAATCGCAGCTTGTTGCGGATCAGGGTCGCCAGCAACCTTTTCCCACAACAAGTCGTCTGCAGATATTTTGTTAAGAATTGTATCCGTCACTTTCATTCTCTCGTCGAGGGGCTAATAATATTGACGAATGACTGGTTTTCTTGCATTTTCAAATGGTGTTGATTTCTTGCGCAGCGAGGCAAGCATCATGAAGTGGATCAAGTCGGCCTTACTATTGGCCATACTACTCGGGGTGGCTGCCAGCGAGCCTGCTTGGGCTGGTGGTGGTCACAATTGGGGCCGCCACGGAGCCCATCACGGGGGCCACCGCGGGGGCCACCACGGGGGCCATCATAGGCACTCGCATGCTGGCGTTTTTGTTGGCGCGCCACTATTTTGGCCTTCTTATTACCCGAGAAATTATTACGATCCGTACTACCCGCCAGTGATAGCAGTGCGGCCAACAGCTCCCGTATATATTGAGCAGCAACCGTCGACGCCTGGACAGTACTGGTATTTTTGCAACGAGCCGCAGGGATACTACCCTTACGTGAAGCAATGCCAGTCGGGCTGGCAGCAGGTGACGCCACAACCGCCAGGCAATTGAGTGGAATTCATATCATGCCTAAGACCATCTTGCGACGTTCTCTGCTGTTTGTCTTACTGTTGCTGAGCGCTTGCGTCTCCATGCCATCGGGACCGAGCGTGATGGTACTGCCCGGTTCGGGGAAGAGTTTCGACCAGTTTCGATTCGATGATGCCGCGTGTCGGCAGTATGCGCATTACCAGGTTGGCGGTGCGACTGCCAATAAGGTCGCTACCGACAGCGGCGTACGTAGCGCGGCCCTCGGTACTGTGCTCGGCGCAGTGGCGGGCGCCGCCATGGATGGCAGGCATGGTGCCGGTGTTGGCGCAGGTGCCGGGTTGCTTTTTGGCGGACTGTCGGGAGCCGAGGCCGGCAACCGCTCGGGTTATGGCGTGCAGCAACGTTACGATGTCGGTTACGTGCAATGCATGTACGCAAAAGGCCACCGGGTGCCGGTCTCGGGCCGCTTCTCGAATGAAGTCCGGCCACCCGAGAGTGGATATGCAATTCCTCCCCCGAACACGCCGCCACCTTCGGGCATGACGCGGGGTTACTAGATTCAGTCGCATTCATTGTGAAGCAGTAAGGGTTTCGGCACTCCCTGAAACTCTTTCCGTCCCCGTCGTTACCTTGCTGCATCAACGTCATACCGCACCTGTGGCTGCCACCATAGGGTGTTTTGCGCCCCTCAGCTACAAGCGAAGGTGTCCTTTTCCTCCGAACACGCTAAGATGGAGCATCCTTGTTGGCACTTTAAATTGTGGGCGGACACCTATCACTATGAAATTATCTGCTTTTATCAACGCCCACATGGAAGAAATTCTTGCCGAGTGGGAGTCATTCGCCCGGACGCTTGAACCTGCCGCGGCGGCGATGTCAAAACTGGCGTTGCGTGATCATGCCAAAATGATCCTCAGGGAGATGGCTCTGGATATCGACTCGACAGAGACCGCTGATGAGCAGTACGAAAAATCGAGAGGGATGGCGCCGGAGGTCCCCGGCGACGAAAGCGCGGCAGCGACCCATGGCACGTTACGGCATGAAAGCGGCTTTTCGTTGATTCAACTGACTGCGGAATACCGTGCATTGAGAGCGACCGTTCTTCGGCTTTGGCTTCCCAACGTCACGCATGTGACGGATGCAAGCACGAAAGACATGATTCGATTCAACGAAACCATCGACCAAGCGCTGGCGGAGTCTGTCGTCACCTATTCCGAGCGCGCGACCAGCACACGCGATACCTTTTTAGCGATTCTGGGGCACGATCTGAGAAGCCCACTTGCGACCATTGTAATGTCGGGAACTTACCTCGTTAATGCAGAGTTGGATACCAGTCGTATTCGGGTCGTTGGTGGGCGCGTTTTAAGAAGTGCCGCAACCATGACTTCGATGGTGGACGACTTGCTGGAGTATGCCCGAACCCAGCTAGGGGGTGAAATTCCGGTCGTGCCGCAGCTGGCAAATATGCGAGAAATCTGT
>JANPCW010000226.1:0-4767 GCA_031431155.1 Janthinobacterium sp.
GACGTTTCTCAAGGGTCTTTAGCCATTAAAACTATGCCGATCCAGGCGACCTAAAATTGACGTCCTGCTGGCTCTTTACCAGCGTCATCGTGATCCAATCTCAGTCAGATCGGCATAGTCAAGGATGCGGCATAGTTGTAGAACTTGCTTTCACGGATAAGCAAAATGCCCTCCTGTAAATCAACATCGGCCACATCCAAACCGAGCGCCTCGCTGATCCGTAACCCCGTGCCATAGAGCAGTAAAAGGAGCGTGCGACAGGTCAGTGACGAGAGATTGCAGCGTTCACGATCAGCCGTCGCCGCGAGTAGCCTCCTGATCTCATCCCGAGCGAAAATATAGGGTACGAAGGCTTGCGGTCTCTGAGGAATTGTTATGGGCAGCGGCGAAGTGGAGGTATAGCCACGGGCGAGCGCGAAGCGATATAGACCCCGAAGCGCCCCAAGCTTGCGATGGTAGAAGAGCGTGATTGCACCATTGCCGGCTAGCCATTCACAGACTTGATCGAATTTGATTTGATCCATTTCCACATCCCCGATCGTTGTGCAAAAGGATTTCAAGGTGCGGGCTTCCGTGACAAAGCGCATTCCCAGGGCTTGTTTGTAGGCCACATAGGTGGTTGCTGCCTGCTGGAGTTTCATAGCAGATCTCCCAGATTAATGTCTGCGACCTGTCGCAATCCGGCGACATCAACTTTGGCATAGGTTCGCGTTGCATAGGTGCTGCGGTGACCCAAATGGTCGCCGATCTGCTTGAGTGAAAGGCCTTCGGCAACCAGATGCGCCGCGCAGGCGTGTCTCAAGGCGTGCGGCCCATGTCGCAGGCAGTCGATGTCCTGCGCATCAATGCGGGAGCGAACCAGATGCCACAGACTTCCGCTTGCCAATGGGCGGAATGGGGCCTTGATGGTCAGGAACAGCGAGCGGCAGGGACAGCGAGGTCGAACCTCTTGCAGATATCGCAGAATCGCTTCGCCAGTCTCGGCTACCAACGGGTAATCCTGCTTACATCGCTGTTTCGGACGGCTGACATGAAGGATATTTCGTTCCCAGTCGACGTCAAGAAGCGTGAGAGCGACCACCTCACCAGCACGCATTCCGTAGACCGCGAGAAGTAACAGAATTGCGCGATCTCGAATATCCTGTGGCCGATCTGTGTCGGTGGCTCCGATGAGTCGCTGAACGTCAAACCAACTCGGCCCTACGGGCAAACCTTCTTGGCTGAACAGCCGTGGCCCTTCGATTCCGGTGGCCAGTTGCATCGAACATCGACCATGTTCTGCGGAATAACGAAAGAACGAACGCAAAGCATACACAACTGAAGAGATCGATACCCTGCACCAACCCTGTTCGCCCTTGAGCGCAAGAAAGGTATCGACCTGATCAAGCCGTAGATCAACCAAGCAGCCGCCTTGTCCATCGAGCCAGCTGAGAAAAGCCTGAGCATGCCAACAATAATTGTGGATCGTCTTCGGCGAAAGACCACGTTCCTCTCGCATGTGATCGGCGAATTCGTCAATAAAAACGGCGTACTTATGGAAGGTTGGTTCCGGCTGTTCCAGTCGTCCCAAAAATCGAAACCAGACCTTGGCCGTCTGAATGAATCGTGCACGGGAAAATGTTGCGGTTCGGATTTGGTGGCGCCGACGCTGGTAGCGAACTCGCTGATCCGCTGCGCTATCGATTTCCCCGAGGGAAATTAATCGGTCACCACTCAGATCGATTCTGGAAGCAATGGCCAGCAGCTCCCCGGCGATGCGCAACAGCGTGGCCTGCGCTGCGCCGCCACTTGCGCAGAAACAAAGATAGCGTTCACGCTCCTGCGCAAACGGTCCTTCGCGGTGGCGTGTCAGCACACGGGGATAGTGAAAAAGCGAATCGAACATGATCGGATCTCCTGTTTGGCTTGTCGAGATCCAACGTTACTCTTCGAAAATTTATGTGACGCTCAATTTCCCTATTTCATAGGGGCCGCGCGCTGGGCGCCACATTTATTTCAAGGCCACATTTCGCACCGGGCTCCTGCCTCAGGTAGTGACGCGAAATCGCTGATTGGGATATGGATGAATATTACGATATGGTGGAATGTACCGACTCACTAACCGCCTGAATCGTTCCCAGGACAGACAGTGTCGTTGGCTGCACCGAATTAGCATGCGCCGCCAGGTACGACATATTTCACCGCGAAAGCTGTGCATACGAGGCCCGTTTCCGGGAACCGCAAAGTAGTTGAAGTAGCCGCGCAACACCGAGCCCAGCCATTTTCCAACGGATGGAATGGTGTCATGCATTTTACTTCTCAGCTTCGCCCGTATTGCTTTGAGCGTTGCACGCATTCGCTTCTTCGCCGTCAGGCGTAGGGTCGTGAACCAGCCCTTTCGGGTCTTTCCACAGCAATGCGTGAAGCCCAGAAAGTCGAAAGTCTCCGGCCTTCCTTCTCCACGTGCCTTGCGACTCCCCTCGGCGAACCGACCGAATTCGATGAGTCGTGTCTTTTCCGGATGGAGCACCAATCCGAATTGCGCCATACGTACCCGCAGTGCTGCCAGGTACCGCACGGCATCGTCCTTTCGCTCGAAACCGACGACACTATCATCCGCATATCGGACTATGGTGACCTGTCCCGTGGCGTGTCGTTGCCGCCACTGATGTGCCCACAAATCTTGCACATAGTGCAGGTAGATGTTTGAAAGAAATGGTGAAATCACCGAACCCTGCGGTGTTCCTATTAAGGATTCAATTCTTCGCCCATCTTCGATCACGCCCGCCTTGAGCCACTTGCCAATCAGCCTCAGTATCCGCTGATCCGCAATCCGGTGTTCCAGAAATTGCATCATCCACTTGTGGTCGATGGTGTCAAAGAACGCCTGTATGTCCGCGTCCAGTATCCAGCTCACTTTTCGGCGCTCAATCCCGACATAGAGTGCGTCCAGCGCATCGTGCTGGCTTTTCCCTCGTCGAAATCCATATGAGAACCAGAGAAATTCCTCTTCGTAGATCGCGCTCAGGACCTTGACTACTGCCTGTTGCACAACCTTGTCTTCCACCGCAGCGATCCCAAGTGGACGCATCTTGCCATCCGCTTTTTGAATATAGCTACGTCGGGAGGCTTGGGCACGATAGGCACCGGAATGTATCTCCCGATGCAGTTCGTGAACTCGCGTATAGAGTGTTGTCTCGTACTCTCTCCACGTCACGCCATCCACGCCTGCCGCAGCATTGCGCTTCAGGTCATAGAAGCTTTCCACCAGCAACGAGGTCGTTACATGGTGGAGCAGTGTCGTGAACTTCATCCGCTTATCTTTCTTGGCGGCTGCCCGTACGCGCTCAAGTCCCGTCAACGCAGTTTTCCGACTCTGAGTCCGGCCTGCGGGAGTCTCTTGCGCGTTCCCCTTGGCTGCGCCCCTTCCCTCCACGACCTCCGCAGGTTTCCCCTTGTTCGGCTGCTTCTTCGGTACTATGGGCGCATCCGACTTCTCAGCGGCGTGTATGGCGGCATTGCGGCTTGCGCCTTCTCCACCCAGCCCGCAATACTCTGCGGGCACTGCTGAGATCTCCCAGCTTCCGTGCAGATTGCTTCCCGACATGCACAGGGTCTTGGACCGCGCGGGATCAGCACATGACTTGCGATTATCGCCATGCGCTGTGTTGCCTTCCGGTTCAAATGACACCGTCGGCATCCCGAAGCTTTGATTTCGCGGCTCGATGGCTGGCCTGTCGGTGTCCCCTGTCAACGCTTCGAAGCACACCTCGCGATGTGCTCCGCATGACTCGGGGCTAGAGTGATTCGCCACACCTTCTCCATATTAAACTTACATCAACTACAATCTGCCGGCTTTTGCTGGCGCACCACTTGCTCATTCCCCCTGCTCAGGCTGGCGACCTCTCATACCATGGTTTCGATGCATTCACGACCCGTACAACCAGCAGCATCGCCGGCACTTCGATCAGCACCCCCACCACGGTGGCCAGCGCTGCCCCCGAGTGAAAACCGAACAGGCTGATTGCGGCTGCCACTGCCAACTCGAAAAAGTTGGATGCCCCGATCAATGCGGATGGGCCGGCGATGTTGTGTTTTTCACCGACGGCGCGGTTCAGCCAGTAGGCCAGGGCCGAGTTGAAGAATACTTGAATCAGGATCGGCACGGCCAACAGGGCAATCACCAGCGGTTGCTTCAAGATGGCTTCGCCCTGAAATGCGAAGAGCAGCACGAGGGTTGCCAGCAAGGCAGTAATCGACCACGGACCGATCTTCGCCATCGCCGCGTCGAATGCCGCGGGGCCTTTCGCCAGCAGCGACTTGCGCCAGAGCTGGGCCAGGATCACCGGAATCACGATGTAGAGCACCACTGACGTGATGAGTGTTGACCACGGCACAGTGATGGCCGAGATACCCAACAGAAATGCCACCAGCGGCGCGAAGGCCACGACCATGATGCTGTCATTCAACGCCACTTGAGATAGCGTGAACAGCGGATCGCCATTGGCGAGCCGGCTCCACACAAAGACCATCGCCGTGCAAGGCGCGGCGGCCAACAGGATCAAGCCGGCGATGTAGCTGTCGAGCTGGTCAGCAGGCAGCATCGGCGCGAACAGGATACGGATGAACAGCCAGCCGAGGAATGCCATCGAGAACGGCTTGACCAGCCAGTTCACGAACAGCGTGACACCGATGCCGCGCGCATGCTGACGTACTTCGTGCAAAGCGGAGAAATCCACTTTCATCAGCATCGGGATGATCATTATCCAGATCAAGAGGCCAACCGGC
>JANPCW010000227.1:0-1681 GCA_031431155.1 Janthinobacterium sp.
GGTGGGGGCGATCACCAGGGCCGGGCTGGTCAGGCGGCCCGCCTCTTTTTCGATCAGGATGTGGGCCAGCGTCTGCACGGTCTTGCCCAGGCCCATGTCGTCGGCCAGGATCCCGCCCAGATCGTATTCGCGCAGGAACTGCAGCCAGGCCAGGCCGTCGGCCTGGTAGTCGCGCAGGTTCGCCTGCAAACCGACCGGCGGCGCGACCCGTTGCACCGCGCCGAACTGGCTCAATTTGCGGCCCGTCGCGCGCAGCTGTTCGCCACCGGTCCAGCGCAGCTCGGTGTTGCGCGCCAGCTCTTCGAGGCGGCCGGCGTCGAGGGTCGACAGGCGCACGGCATGCTTGATCTTGTCGCTGAAATAGAGCTCGCCCAAGGTGCTCAAGATCGGTTTGATGCGGCCCCACGGCAACGCCACCCGCATCCCGTCGGGCAAGGTGGCCAGCATCTGATCGGCGTCGGCGTGCGCGGCCAGGGAGGCGGGATCGAAGTCGCCGGGGGCGCTGCGTATCAGTTGCACCAGCAGCGGCAGCAAGGGCACGCGCGCCTGCGCCTCGTTGACGATCACGACAATGCCAAGCTCAAGCTCGAACCATGCGTTGCCGGCAGCGGCCGGCTGCGCAATGTCGGCGTACCAGTGATCCGCCTTGATCACGTCGTAGCGGTATCTGGCCGATTTCTCGATCCGCCAGCCTTGCGCGGCGAGGCGCTCAAGACCACCGTCGGCGAAGCGCAGCCATTCGGCCTGATTGGCCAGTTGCAGCGCGCCCGCCAGCCGGCCCAGCGGCGCGGCCGCCGGCTGGCCGAAGCCGAGCGCCGTCAGGATCGCGAACGCGGACCGCTCGGCCGGGTCGTTGCGGGTGATGATTTCGGCAACGTCGCCGCGCTGGCGCACCACGCGCTGGGCCGGGTCGAACGAGACGTGCTCGCCGTCATAATCGAAAGATAGGACGGCAAAATCATTCCAGCTGACCTGTGCGCCGTTCTGCAGGGACACGCTGTCGAGCTTTAGGGTCGGGCGCGGCTGCACGTCGTGGCGAAGGCGCTGCCTCAAAGGCTCGGGCAGCGGCATCAAATGCTGCAAGCCGTGCGCCAGCAAGAGCTGGGATACCCGCACCTTGTCGGCTGCGTAGAGCGGCGGCGCCTGGGCTACCAGTGCCTGCAAGGCGGGCGCCGCAATCGCGAGCCCGCCATTATTGAGTGCCAGCACGCCGCACGACAGATTGTCGATATACCACGGCGGATCGGTCGGCAGCATATAGTCGACCTGGTCGGCGCCGCCATGGTCGCCGCCGTCGGCCGGGGCCACTTGCCAACCCAAGCGCGCGCTTTTGCCTTCGTCGCGCCAGACCAGGCTGGCGGCCCGCAACGGGCCGGCCTTGAGCGGGTACAGCAGGCCATTGCCCATGTCCAGCCAGGAGTTGGCCCAAAGGAGCTTGCCCTGGTCGAGCAGCATTTGCAGCATCACGGCCCCGATTTTTCCCTTGGGTTCGGTCGCGATGCCGCCCTGCGAGATCTGGCCGCTGCGCATCGCGATGGAAAATCGCATCAGGTCTTCATCGTCATCCCGCATCAAGGTGGGCGGTCCCGACAACAGCGCCAGCACCTCGCTCACCGGGCTGGCCGCAGCCACCTCGCCATTCGCGCGCAGGCGCGCCTTGCACAGGCAGAGCGCGACGTGG
>JANPCW010000228.1:0-3008 GCA_031431155.1 Janthinobacterium sp.
TCTTGACGTCGCGGTCGACGTCGCCGCTCGGGCGGCCTTCGACCCCGGCATAAATTGCCACGCGCCGTTGCAGGGCCTGGCGTTTCAACACTTGCGGGCTGGACGACGGCACAAACTCGACCACTTGGCGCAGCGGCACCATGATCGGTTTGCCATCGGCGCCGAGCTTGCTCGAGGCCAGCGCCAGGTCGGCCAAATCGGCCACCTTCTGGCGCCCCGATTTAGGCAGCTGCACGTTCACGTCATAGTTCTGGCCATCGCCGGCCAGCCAATGGCTGACGGTGTCACCGGCCACGAACGGGCGCAGCGCGGCGCCGATTTGCTGCACCGAGAGGCCGAGGTCGCTCGCCGCTTCATTGTCGATCTTGACGATGGTCGCCGGGTTGGCGCCCTCTTGGCTGTATTCGATGTCGGCCACACCCTTGATCGCGCGCATCTTTGCCATCAATTTTCGCGCGCCGGCGTCGAGCTTGGCTTCGTCGGTGCCCAGAATCGCGATGAAGATGGGCCGGTCGCCCACCTGCAGTTCAATCCCGGCGATCGGCAGCAGGCGGGCCCGAATCAGTTTTTCGATCTCCTTTTGCGAGCGGCGCTTGGTCTTGATAACATCGGTCAATTTCAGGTTGACGCGCGCCGTGTTGCGCCCGTCCTGGGTGCCGACCGTGGCGATCAGCCGGTCAATCTCCGGGAAGCTCTTGAGCGCCGCTTCGATTTGCTGCACCTTGCTGTCGGTATATTCCAGGCTGGAACCAACCGGGGTCTTGAACTTGAGCTGGATCCAACCCTGGTCGGTCTCGGGGAACATTTCGCCGCCTATCATCGGCACCAACGCCAGGCTGCCCGCGAACAAGGCAAACGCCAGCGCCAGCGTGGTTTTGCGCCACCTTAATGCCAATTCCAGCGTCTTGCCGTAGCCCAGGTGCAGCCGATTGATGCCGTGCTCGATTTTCTCCATCATGCGGCCCAGCCACGGCACATACTTGAAGCGGTCCTTGACCGGATCGCGCCAGATCGACGACAGCATCGGGTCGAGCGTGAAGCTGACAAACAGCGACACCAGCACGGCCACCGTGACCGTGATCCCGAACTGCAGGAAAAAGCGCCCGATGATGCCTTGCATGAAGGCGACCGGCACGAACACGGCAACGATCGCAAAGGTGGTAGCCATCACGGCCAGCCCGATTTCATTGGTGCCGTCGTTGGCCGCTTTCAGGTGATTCTTGCCCATGCCGAGGTGGCGCACGATGTTCTCGCGCACCACGATGGCGTCGTCGATCAACAGGCCGATGCACAGCGACAAGGCCATCAGGGTCAGGAAGTTGAGCGTAAAGCCGAATGCTTTCATCGCGATGAAGCTGGCCATGACCGAGATCGGCAAGGTCAGGCCGGTGATGACCGTGCTGCGCCATGAATGCAGAAACAGGAACACGATCAGCATGGTCAGCGCGGCGCCTTCGATGATGGTCTTCTTGACGTTGTCGAGCTGGCTTTGCACCCGGGCCGACTCGTTATCGAGAATCTTCAGGGAAATATCTGGCGGCAACGATTTTTGCAGCTCGGCCGCCACCCGCACGATGCCGCTGCCTACCTGCACCACATTCGCATCCTGCAGCTTGGTGATTTCGAGCGAAATGGCGCGCTGGCCATTGATGCGCGAGATCGAGGTTTCTTCCTGCTCGCCATCGATCACATCGGCCACCTGCTCCAGATACACCGGGCCATTGGCGCGCCGCGCCACGATGATCTTGCCGAACCCGCGCGGATCCTTGAGCTTGCCTTCGACCCGCACCAGCTGTTCCTTTGCGCCGAAGCTGATGTTGCCGGCTGGCAGATTCTGGTTGGTCACCTGGATCGCGCGCAGCACTTCATCGACGCCGATGCCCTCGCTATGCATCTGGTCAGGTTTCAGGCTGATCAGGATCTGGCGATTGGTGGTGCCGCTCACCTTGACCTGCCCGACCCCTGCCACGCTCTGAAAGCGCTTGGTGATCACTTGCTCGGTTAGGGTCGACAGTTCGCGCAGGCTGCGCCCGTTTGAAGTCAAGGTCAGTTGCACGATGGCGCGCGCATTGTCGCCTTCGGCGCGCGCGATGTAGGGATCCTTGGCTTCTCTTGGGAAGCTGGGGCGCACCAGCGCAACCTTATCGCGCAATTCCTGCATCGCTTTGTCCATATTGGTGGACATGTCGAATTCCAGGTAGATGCCGCTGCGCCCTTCCCAGGAATTGGCGCGGATGGTCTTGACCCCGCTCACAGTGTTGACCGCGTCCTCGAGCGGGCGGGTGATGTCGTTTTCGACCGCTTCCGGCGATGCGCCCGGGTAGCGCGTTTCAATCGCGGCAAACGGAATTTCCACGTTGGGCATGCTCTCGACACCCAAGCCGCGGTACGAGAACAGACCGAGCACGACCAGTGCCACCATGACCATGGTGGCGAACACCGGGTTTTGAATACTGGTTTTGGTAATCCACATGGCTCAGCCTTTCGTGGCCGGCACGGCGCCGGCCAGCTTGACCCGGGCACCGGGTTTGACGCCGTCAAGCCGGGCCACAATCACGCTGGCCCCCTTGCCGAGGCCCTCGGTGACTTCGGCCAGACCCTCGTCCTCGTTGCGCAGGCCCAGCTTGACCGGTTGCGCGACCACCTTGTCAGCTTCGATCTTGTACACCACAGGCTGGCCGTTTTCCTGGCGCAGCGCCAACAGAGGCACCAG
This sequence comes from Janthinobacterium sp., assembly GCA_031431155.1. Classification (GTDB taxonomy): domain Bacteria; phylum Pseudomonadota; class Gammaproteobacteria; order Burkholderiales; family Burkholderiaceae_D; genus JANPCW01. The sequence continues at coordinate 2,714 of JANPCW010000228.1, forward strand.
CGGCATCACTTTGGATTGCTCGGTGGTGATACCGCCTTTGGCGAACATCCCGCCGCGCAATGCGCCGTCCGGGTTGGCCACGGCGATATACACCAGCATGGCGCGCGAACCGGCCTCGGTGGTCGGATTGATGCGCGCCACCTTGCCGGCGAATGCGCGCTCGCCGAAACCGTCGACCTTGAATTGCACTTCCTGGCCCACCTTGATGCGGGGGATTTGCGAACTTGGCACCTGGGCTTCCAGGTTCAGCTGTAACAGGTTGACGATGGTAAATACCGGCATGTCGGGCGACACC
>JANPCW010000229.1:0-1594 GCA_031431155.1 Janthinobacterium sp.
CTGGGAAGGAAATCAGTGACTCGATACCGCCAAGTGATTCAGCAAGATCAAACAGCCTGGTATTCATGCAGACTCGCTCGGCAATTGAACGACCGTCTTTCACATCGAAAGCCAACATGGCTCCAAAGCCTTTTTGCTGCGTTTTTGCCAGAGTGTGCTGAGGATGGGATTCAAGTCCTGGGTACCATACACGTTTAACGTTTGGATGCGTCTCAAGCCACGTCGCGTCAATCTTATTGCATTGATTGTGCAGGTTGCGCCCGCCCTTGCCATGGCGGCCACCCCTGCCGACAAGAACCCGGCCGATCTCTATTTTTCCAAAAACAACCCGACCTTGAGCCCGCAGGAAAAGGCGGCCATTTCCAGCGCCGGGCGCTGGCGCAATTCCGGCAGCATCGGCAACAACGGCCGCAACAGGAGTGCCATCAGGCCGGTGCCTGGCGCCGACGGATCGGTCCGTTTCCTGTTCGGCGCGCAGCAACCGGGCATTGTTTGCGCCGTGCTGCAAGTGTGCGACGTCGAACTGCAAGCGGGCGAACAGGTCAACTCGATCCATCTGGGCGACACGGCCCGCTGGCTGGTGGAACCTGCCATCACCGGCAGCGGGCCGGCCGAAGTGCAGCACCTGATCATCAAGCCGATGGATGTGGGCCTGGAAACGTCGCTCATCGCGACCACGAATCGCCGCACCTACCACTTCCGGCTGCGCTCGCATCGCACCGAGTTCATGCCGCGCGTGGCCTTCACCTACCCCGAAGACGCGCTTGCCAAGTGGGATGCCGTCAAGAACCTCGAAGTGAAACAAAAGCAGGAACGCACGATTCCGCAAACGGGCGAGTACCTGGGCGACTTGAACTTTGCCTATGACGTGTCCGGCGCCGCATCCTGGAAGCCGGTGCGCGTCTACAACAACGGCAGCAAGACCATCATCCAGATGCCGCGCACGATGGCGCAGACCGAGGCGCCCACCCTGCTTGTGGTGCGCAAGGACGGCGGCCTGTTCCGCGGCGATGAAACGGTCATGGTGAATTACCGCGTGCAGGGCGACCGCTACATCGTGGACACCGTGTTCGACAAGGCGATCCTGATTGCCGGCGTCGGCAGCGGGCAGGACCGCGTGACCATCACGAAGGGGAAATGACCATGCGCAAGCTTTCTTTCGCAGCTCCGATCCTGGCAGGGCTGGCAGGACTTGCCGCGCTGGTCGGCCTGGCCGGGTGTGGCACAACCAGTTCGCCGTATGGCAACGTCGCCCGCAACGCGCCCGCGGTCCATGCCCGGACAAGGGCGGACGACGCCGTCAAGCAGCTCATCGCCGTCTATCCGCCGGCTCGCACCCGGTTCGACCTTCAGCAAGCCACGCCCGATGCCTTCGGCACCCTGCTGGTCGCAAAGCTGCGCAGCGGAGGCTATGCCCTCCTGGAGTTCAAACCGGCGCCAGATTCGCAGGGAACAAAGGAAGCGACCGGCGAGGCATCCGCATCCATTGCTGCCGGGGCGCCCGCATCTCTGGCCCCGGCCCTTGCGCTGCATTACGTCCTTGATCTTGACGCCGGCTCGAACCTGTACCGCGTCACCCTGCTGGTCGGCAATC
>JANPCW010000230.1:0-3283 GCA_031431155.1 Janthinobacterium sp.
GACCAGGCGGCGCGCTTCGGACTCATAGCTGGAAAATTGCGCGAACAGCAGTTCGGTATTGGCGTGCTCGAAATTATAGGTCGACTGCTCGACTTCGTTCTGATGGTAGACGTCGCCATAGCTGAGTTTTTTCTTGACGCCGTTTTCTTCCCACTCGGTCCAGACCAGGTCGTAGACGTTTTCCACACCTTGCAGATACATCGCCAGCCGTTCGATGCCGTAGGTGATTTCACCGAGCACCGGCTTGCAATCGAGGCCGCCCACTTGCTGGAAGTAGGTGAACTGGGTCACTTCCATCCCGTTCAGCCACACTTCCCAGCCCAGGCCCCAGGCGCCCAGGGTCGGGCTTTCCCAGTCGTCTTCCACGAAGCGCACGTCATTCTGCTTCAGATCGAGCCCGAGCGCGCGCAGCGATCCCAGGTACAGTTCAAGAATATTTTCCGGCGCCGGCTTGAGTGCCACCTGGTATTGGTAATAGTGCTGCAGACGGTTCGGGTTTTCGCCATAGCGCCCATCCTTGGGACGGCGCGACGGCTGAACGTAGGCGGCGCGCCAGGGCTCGGGGCCGATTGCGCGCAGGAAGGTACCGGTGTGGAACGTGCCCGCGCCCACTTCCATGTCGTAAGGCTGGAGCAGGGCGCAGCCTTGCTGGTCCCAGTAGGTTTGCAAGGTCAGAATGATTTGTTGGAATGTCAGCATCGGGTGTGGTTTGTACGGTGGTCAGTGCGCCGGTAAAGGCGCGAGCGGAGAGTTCGCTTGAAGCGGTCAATTTTAGCGGGTTTTGAGCGGCGGCTGTAGTCAGGAATATCAATTATGTCAATTTTTCCGTGTTTTTCCGGATCTTTCGCTCCAGAAAACCGGCGCCGCCCAGCGACAGCATGGCCAAGGTCAGGAACAAGGCGTTACCGTACAGGATGTACGGGGTCAGCCCGCCCATGCCCTGCACCGATGCGGCCAGCGTGCCGCGCGTGTTTTGCTTGAGCTGGTGGGTCACTTGGCCGCGCCCGTTGATGATCGCGGTCGCACCGGTATTGGTCGCGCGCAGCATCGGGCGGCCCGTTTCCAGTGAACGCATCTGCGAGATCTGTAAATGCTGGGCGATCGCGATGGTGTCGCCATACCAGGCCAGGTTCGATACATTGAGCAGCATGGTGGCCGGCTTGCGCCTGGCCAGTTGGGCCGCCGCCAGCTGATCGGCGATTTCCTCGCCAAACAGATCCTCGTAGCAGACGTTGGGCAAGACCAGCTGGTCCTTGACCTGGAACGGCAGTTGCACGTTGGCGCCGCGGGTAAAGTCGCCCAGCGGGATCTGCATCAGGTTGGTGAACCAGCGAAATCCGGTGGGGATGAATTCACCAAATGGCACCAGATGGTGCTTGTCATAGCGATAACCGTAGGGAGCGGCGCCAACGTTAGTTGCGGGCGCCATCCCGATCACGCTGTTGGTGTACCGGGTCGGCCCGTCCAACAGTGGAATGCCGAGCAACAGATGGCTGCCCGATTGCTGGGCGAACTGGGACAGGCGCGCCAAATAATCGGGCGCCAGTTGCGCCAACTCTTGCTGGAATACGGGCACGGCCGTTTCTGGCGTGGCGATCAGGTCGGCTGGCTGCGCCATGATCATGTCCTGGTACAGCGCCAGCGATTCATGGACATGCTCGGAGCCGAATTTTTCGCTTTGCGGCACGTTGCCCTGCAGTAAACGCACCGAGATCGGCTTTCCCTCGGGATGGGTCCAGGCGACCGATTTCAGGGCATGGCCGGCGCCGAAAATGCCTGCGGCGATGCCGATCGCAAGGTAGCGCGAGCGATGCGGCAACAGCAGGATGGCGCCGGCGCACAGGGCGGCCAGCCAGCCGAGCCCGTACACGCCGAGCAGCGGGGCAAAGCCGGCCAGCGGGCCGCTGTTGTGGGCATAGCCCGAGACCACCCAAGGGAAACCGGTGAAGGCCCAGCCGCGCAGCCATTCGAACAGGGCCCAGGTGGCGGGCAACACCATCAGGTTGGCCAGCGGCAGCCGCAGCGCCCATTTCAGCCGCAGCCAAGCCGCGCTGCCCATCGCCAGCGCCACATAGGCGCCCATGAACAGGCCCATCAGAACAACCGCCAAGGCCGCCACCGGCGCGGGCATGCCGCCGAAGGTGTGCATGGCCACGTACAGCCAGTGGACACAGGCGAGCGACCAGCCGAAGCCATAGGCCGCGCCGACCAGCGCGCCGCGCTTGACCGTGGCGGCCCGCAACACCTGGTAAAACAGGATGGCGAGGCTGGCGATCTGGAGCGGCCAATAGCCGAACGGCGCGAACGCGAACACGCCGGCGGCGCCGGCCAGGGCGGCAATCAGCATCCGTGCGGCGTTGCTGCGGGGCGGTTTGGCGGGGTCGGTGGGGGATGCGCGTCGAAAGCGCATCTTAGAATTCGGCTTGCGGGGTCGCGGGCAGTTTTTCCACCAGCAGCACATGCACCTGGCGCGCATCGGCGCGCAGCACCTCGAAGCGCAGGTTGTCGATATCGAACAGGTCGCCCTTGTGCGGCATGCGCCCAAGGTGGTTGGCGACCAGGCCGCCGATGGTGTCGACACCCTCGTCCGACAGCTTGGTGGCGAGCTCGTCGTTGAACTGGCTGATCTCGGTCAGCGCCTTGATGCGCCAGCGCGGGCCGTGCTGGCCTTCCTTGATCGAGAGGATATTGTCTTGTTCTTCGTCGAAATCGTATTCGTCCTCGATGTCGCCGACGATCTGTTCCAGCACGTCTTCGATGGTGATCAGGCCGGCCACGCCGCTGTATTCATCGACCACGATCGCCATGTGGTTGTGGTTGGCGCGAAAGTCGCGCAGCAGCACATTGAGGCGCTTCGATTCGGGGATGAAAATGGCGGGACGCAGCATGTCGCGCACGTCGAATGATTCCTCGGCGTAGTAGCGCAGCAAGTCTTTGGCCAGCAGGATCCCGATCACCTTGTCGCGCTCGCCCTCGATGGCGGGGAAACGCGAATGCGCCGTTTCCAGCACCGATGGCATCCATTCTTCGATTGGTTTGCTGATGTCGATCACATCCATCTGCGAGCGCGGCACCATGATGTCGCGCGCGGACAGATCCGAGACCTGGAACACGCCCTCGATCATCGATAGCGCATCGGCGTCGATCAGGTTGCGCTCATGCGCATCGTGCAGGACCTCGAGCAGCTCGCCGCGGTTTTCTGGCTCTGGGGAAATGAGTGCGGTCAGGCGTTCAAACAGTGACCGGTGTTGCTTGGCGTCGTTCTTGACGCCACTAGGATGCT
>JANPCW010000231.1:0-2507 GCA_031431155.1 Janthinobacterium sp.
CCTTCTCGGAAAGCGCAATAGGCGAAGACTACGCCTTTTTGTTTCTAGTGGGAAATTTATTATTTCAATCTGAACCTGCGCACTCATAGCGGCCGACGCATGCGTAAACTGGCCGTCCTCAGGATTGAACCGGCGGCGTGCCGGCTATTCTGGCTGGCTGCGGGGGCGAAGGGGGAAAATTTCTCCTGGATTCATGAGGTTCTTCGGGGCCAGCGCTGTCTTGATCGACACCATCACGTCGATGGCGTCTTCGCCAAACTCCAGCGGCATGTATTCTCGCTTGGTCAAGCCAACGCCGTGCTCGCCGGTACAACTGCCATCCATTGCGAGGGCGCGCTGCACCAGGCGGCGCTGGGCATCTGGGCATAGACCGCAGACGGCGTGGCGAGCATGGTTGCTGTGACCATCAGGATGGTTGACATGGTTTTCGTCAGCATTTAAGTCAAGCCTTGTCAACGAAGCCACCGAGCGGTGCTTTGTGTGGCAAGTCCCAGCCGAAGTAGACCTCGACCTCGACAATTTGAGCGCCGCGCACCGTAACGATCTCGGTGTTACGAAAGCGGTGGCCGCCCGCGCCGCTCCCCTCATAGGTGACGAACACTTGCTCGCCGTGCGGCACAAGGTGGATAAACTCAAACCCCTCGCTCGTTTCGCTGTTCGGCCAGCAGCGGGCGAAGTAGGTAGCACGGTCGAGACGGTTGTCTAGCGGGCTGCTGAAGCGAAAATCGTCGGCAATCAGTGCCTCGATTGCCGCGCGGTCTTTAGTGACATAGGCCTCGTAAGCGGCGCGCGCAATCGCTACTGAGTCGTGCGTTGCAGCCTCGTCCGGCGATTGAGCAAATGCAATGCTGTTTCCGTCCGGGTCTTTAACCATGAAGACCTTCACTTGCTCGCCCATCTGCGCGCCAGCGGTGATACCCAGTTTTTCGAGCCGACCTGCTTCGGCTTCAATGCTTGAGACGGCAAAAGTACACGAGCACGACCCTGCGCGTTCCGGCAGGGCGTAAACCTGCAGCCAGCCGCCGCTTGGGAACTTCCACTCAGCCAACTCCGGCATCGGCGATGAATCTGCGGGTCGCCCGATGACTTTTGCGTACCACTGTGCAGCAGCTTCAATGTCTTTCACGGCCACACTAACCAAAGAATTTGTGATCGTCATAGTTATCCTTTAGGTGTGAGAAACAAAAATGTGGTGGCGTCAGTGTCCTGACAAACAGCCACTCGATTCACGCCTGCCCGTGTGGGCAGGCCGTGAGCAATTGACGGGGGAGGTCGATGCGCGCGGCGTCGAGCGCGGCCTGCGGTGCGCGATACTTGAACAGGATGATTTCGGCTCCCTTCTGCGCCCATGCGGAACGTGTGTGGAACAGTCCTGCGCCGGCAACTGATAGGGCGACCCCAGCGGCAAGGAACTCACGACGCGTGGCGGCCAGCGGCTGGTCCAAGTAGGGACTCATGGCCGCGCCACTCGCAGCGTTCGCGAAGCGACCCGATCACACAAAGGCAGCCACTTTGCGCCGCCGTTCTTCCATTCCCAGTTGAAGGTCATCTTGTCGCCCCCGCCCTGCACCGTCACAGTGGCACGCGTTTGCGATTCTGTGAAGCTCCAGACGTCGCCATCGACACTCGCGCGGTAGTCAGGGTGGTGGCCGGCGTTGTCGAACATGCGCGTGAAGTAGACGCCCTGCGCCTCGTCATAGCCAATGATCTCGGCTCCTTTGAACTCGCGCTTTCCTGCCATCGCATCCCAGCGATGGAGCACGAAGAACTTTCCGGGAAGCCATTCATAACTTTCGTCGCTCGTCCACGGCGCGCCCGATGCACGCGGATCGGCGGCATCCTGGCCGTCGCCGTAGGACGTTCCTTCGGCATGCCAGTCGCCGATAAAGACCTCGAGCCGTCGGTGCGCGGCCGTCGGTTTCGGTTGTTTGAGTTTGGGTGTGCGGGGCATGTCAGGTTTCCTTTCGGGACGATGGAGGCGCGATGCGGGTTACTGGTTCACAAATCACCAGCCAACCGTCGCGTGTGTGGCGGCGAGTGGTCCACGCATCGAATACACGGATGCGGCGCGCAGAGCTTGCCCGTACATCACTTGTAGCTCAATTGCGGATGAAAATCACCGCGTCCTGCCGGCGTCAAATCGAGTATATTCCAGAGCGAATCAAGCGCGTCGTTGTGGCGATATTCCTGACCGGGCTCGGGCGGCACGTACAACAGTTCCGAGCCCCAGAAATGGCGAATCACCTTGCCGCGCCGGTGGAACACATTGAGCATCGGCATATCCCAAGTTTCGCCATTCTTTAACTTTTGTTGCTTGAGCACTGCGGCAGGCAAGCCCGATGAGTCGCCAAAATAGTCTCGGTCGTAGGTGTTGTCGTGCGTGGAAAGCAGGGGCAAGGTGCGCCAGCCACGCGTCCGGGCCAGGGCCAGAAGCCGCGGCAGTGGTGACTTGGCAACCACGGCCAGGTTGATGCGCTGGGTGATGTGCTGCACCATACCTTCAAGGC
>JANPCW010000232.1:0-2843 GCA_031431155.1 Janthinobacterium sp.
TCTTACCCTGTGCCGCCACATCCGCCATGCCGGTCATATCATGCACCCATGCGCCCTGCACAGTCTCACCATCGTCTATAATGCCCTTCTTGATCGTCTGTTCCTGCTTGCCACCGGTCTCCTCGGTGGCACCCGATCCCAGCGCGATCGCACGCAAAACCGGCATCGGCGCCGTCTCGTCGGACGCGGCCTCACTGCCCACCGGTGCGCCGCTGCTGCGATACACATACGCGCCTGATTTCTCGTCCCGGCCAAATTGAAGCAGACCGCGCGACTGCGCCTCTTCGAGCAGATTGCCAAAGGTGCGGAAGCCGTAGTAAGACTCGCTGAAATCGGGCTTGCGGCGCTTGATCGCTTCTTTCAGCACGGATGCCCAGATCTTGCCGCTGTCGCCACGCTCGGAGACCAGCGCATCGAAGGTATCGACCGCCACTTCGATCGCCTGGCTCTTGCGCACTTCCAGCTCCTCTTTGCGGCGATTGTCCTCATCGGGAGTGCGCTTGGTTGCGGGCTGCGTTTGCCGCACATCGCGCTTGGCCGCCGCGCGCCGACTCTCGCGCACCAGGTCGTCGTAAAAAATGAACTCGTCGCAGTTGGCGATGAGCAGGTCCGAGGTCGATTGCTTGACGCCCACGCCAATCACCTGTTTCGCATTTTCGCGCAGCTTGGACACCAGCGGCGAGAAATCGGAGTCGCCACTGATGATGACAAAGGTATTGACGTGGGATTTCGTGTAGCAAAGATCGAGTGCGTCCACGACCAAGCGAATGTCGGCCGAGTTCTTGCCCGACTGGCGCACGTGTGGAATTTCAATTAACTCGAAATTGGCCTCATGCATCGTGGCCTTGAATCCCTTGTAGCGATCCCAGTCGCAGTAAGCCTTCTTGACGACGATACTGCCCTTGAGCAAGAGCCGCTCGAGAATGGGCTTGATGTCGAATTTCTCGTAGTTTGCATCGCGCACCCCGATTGCGACGTTTTCGAAGTCACAGAACAACGCCATGCTGACGTTTTCGTTGGATGAAGCCATATTTATTATTTCCCACTGATTGGTTGGGCTTGAAAGCCACACCGCACCGATTATACCCAACTACACCGCGTCCCATCGTGCGCCAGTGTGCTGGAAACGGTCGTTCAGCAGCGCTTTATTCGCGCGTCACCCATAACTGTAAGCAAACGCAAAGAATTCAGGAGTAGCATAGGATTTTCCAGTGTCGCCGATCGCCCACCCCATGCTCATCGCCATACTGACCGACTTGCACGCCAACCGGGAAGCCGTCGAAGCCTGCCTGGCCAGTGCCGAAGAACACGGTGCGCAACATTATGCGTTTCTGGGCGACCTGGTCGGCTACGGCGCCGATCCCGGCTGGGTGCTCGATACCGTGATGGGCTACGCGCAACGCGGTGCCGTGGTGGTGCGCGGCAACCATGACGAAGCGGTGACGCAGCAAGGCGACGCCCAAATGCATAGTGCCGCGCGCCAGGCAATCGATTGGACGCGCGCGCAACTCAATGAACAACAACGCGACTTTCTGCGCCACCTACCGTTTACGGTGGAACACAAGAGCTGTCTGTTCGTGCATGCCAGCGCATGGAATCCGCCGCAGTGGCAATACATTACCGGCACGCCGGAAGCGGTGAAGAGCATGCATGCGACGCGCCGCCGGATTACATTCTGCGGTCATGTCCATGAGCCGGCGCTGTATAACCTGTCACCGACCGGAAAATGCGCGGGGTTCACGCCGACGGCCGATTCCAGCATTTTGCTGAGCACGCATCGGCGCTGGCTGGCGATCCCAGGATCGGTCGGGCAACCGCGCGATGGCAATCCGGCCGCCGCGTATGCCTTGTTCGACGACGAGCAGGGTGAATTGACGTTCCTGCGGGTGCCTTACGATCACGAATTGGCTGGAAAAAAAATACTGACAGCCGGATTGCCGCCGTATTTAGGCGCACGGCTCCAGTTGGGAGTATAGGCACCATGACAAGGATGCAGCGCCCGGCCCCCGGCATGATGATTGACGGTTTCCAGCTGGAAGAAAAACTGCACCAGGGCGGCATGGCGACGCTGTGGCGCGTGGTGCGCATTGAACCGTGCGCCGCACCGTTGCAAACGCCGCTGCTGATGAAAATCCCCCGACTTGGCGACAACAACGATCCGACCGCGATCGTCGGTTTCGAGGTCGAGCAAATGATCATGCCCAAGCTGACGGGGATACACGTTCCGCAGTTCATCGCATCGGGCGATTTCACCGGCCATCCCTACATCGTGATGGAAGAGATTGCCGGCAACTCGCTGCGCGCGCGCTTCGACGCTTCGCCGCTGCCGCCCGACGAAGTGGCGAGCATCGGCGCCAGGACCGCCACCGCGCTGCATGCCTTGCATCGCCAGCACGTGATCCATCTCGACCTCAAGCCGAGCAACATCATGTTTCGCGCCAGCGGCGAAGCGGTCCTGATCGACTTCGGTCTGTCGCGCCACGACCAGTTGCCCGACTTGCTGGCCGAAGAATTCCGGCTTCCGTTGGGCACCGCCCCGTATTTCTCGCCGGAACCTGAGCAATATCTCCGCAACGATCCGCGCAGCGATCTGTTCGCGCTCGGTGCACTGATGTACCTCTTGAGTACCGGTGCGCGCGCGTTGGGCAATCCCTGCTCGGTGCGCGGCTTGCGCCGCCGCCTGGATCGCGATGCCGTGCCGCCGCGCGCGCTCAACCCGCAGATCGCGCCGTGGCTGCAGGAAATCATCATGCGCTGTTTGGCGGTCAACCCGGCTGAGCGCTATGACAGCGCCCCGCAACTCGCTTTCGACTTGCAGCATCCAGGGCAGGTGCAGCTTACGG
>JANPCW010000233.1:0-1846 GCA_031431155.1 Janthinobacterium sp.
CAATCAGCTCTTCAAGGCATACGTCGGGGAGCACGCGCGTATATTCAAACAGCACGCTGCGCACCACTCGCGCGCCCGCGCACAGATGGCTGCCGTGTCCGATCCAGGTCGGCCCGATGATGGTCACGCCGGCCTCGATCCGGGATCCGGAGCCGATATACACCGGCCCTTCGACCGTTGTGCCGTTCCAGTCGATGCTGGTGTTAAGGCCCACCCACAAGCCCTCTTGGACTTGAATGCCGGGCATGTCCATGTTCGCCACGTCGCCCATCAACACGCTTTGCAAGACTTCCCAATAGTCGGCGACGCTGCCGATATCGATCCAGTTGAACTTGCGGTTCTGGGCGTAGAACGGCAAGCCCTTTTCCGCCAGCAGGGGAAATAGTTCAGAACCGATGTCAAACGAACGGCCCGACGGGATCAGGTCGATTACCTGCGGCTCGAAAATATAGATGCCCGTGCTCACGAAGTTCGACAGCGCCTCTTCCTGGCTCGGCTTTTCCTGGAACGCACGGACCCTGCCATCCGGCTCGGTGACCACCACGCCATAATTGGGCACTTTATCCCACGGCACTTCCTTGGTGATGACCGTTGCCAATGCCCCCTTGCGCCGGTGTTCGAACAGCGCCGAGCGGATATCGAGGTCGATCAAGGCATCGCCGCACACGACGATGGTGGTCTCGTCGAAGAAGCCGCCGAACTCCTGGATCTTCTTCATCCCGCCGGCCGAGCCGAGCGGCTGCGGGATCACTTCTCCCGCATCGTTGGTATAACCCTCGAACGAATAGCCGATCTGAACATCGTACTGATGGCCCTCGCCGAAATATTCTTCAATTTTCTCGTGCAAATAGCTGACATTGACCATGATTTCGGTAATGCCGTACTTGGCCAGATGCTCGATCAGGTAAGCCATGACCGGCTTGCCCAGGATGGGGATCATCGGCTTGGGCAAATCGTAAGTCAGTGGTCGCACCCGGGTGCCCTTGCCTGCCGCCAGAATCATTGCCTTCATCCGTGTTCCCCTTTAATAATGCAGTTTTCATTTAATCGGAACGGTAGGGCGGAAAAGCGAAGCGAATTGCGCATGCAATTCGGGCACCGTAAAAATCATTCGCCGCCTTCCGCCAGTACGCGCCTGGCCGAAGCGCTAACGGGGGCACCGAGCCTTTCGCCCCCTGTATGACGAATCGCAAGGCAAGATCAAGCCGCAAATACAGACGCCCATTAAGAACAAAACACTACGTCAACAACGCAACACTACATTAGCCCGCTATAAGGAACCGCTTAAAAGCCGCCATCCCCGCGGCGGGGGTCCATCACCATGCGATCAGCCGCAGGGGCGCCGAGCCGAATCCTCAATTTATCGGCCCCTATCGCGTTCTGAACGCGTTACTTAATTAGTTCGCTTAGTCTATTGCTTTGGCATCGATTGCCAGCGCCATGAATCCGTGCACATTTGCGCAATATCACGCTCGGCCTTCCAGCCCAGCTCGCGCTCGGCCAAACCAGCATCGGCGTAGCAACTAGCGATATCACCAGCACGACGTGCCACGATCTGGTAAGGCACCGCCTTGCCGCTAGCCTGTTCGAACGCGCGCACCATCTCCAGCACGCTGTTTCCACGCCCGGTACCAAGATTGTAGGTATACACACCGGTACCAGCGGCCAACTTGGTCAAGGTTTTGACATGACCGAGCGCAAGGTCGACAACATGGATATAGTCGCGCAGACCAGTGCCATCGGCAGTCGGGTAATCACCGCCATACACAGACAGCAACTCGCGTCGCCCTTCGGCAACCTGTGCGATATAAGGCAGCAGATTGTTGGGAATCCCGTTCGGGTCTTC
>JANPCW010000234.1:0-6575 GCA_031431155.1 Janthinobacterium sp.
CCCACATGGCCGCCATCGATGTCCAACGGCCTCCCAGCACGGCGCCGGTGTTGTCGGAAAAATGCACATCGCCAGAGTCGAGGCTCCAGTCCCACGCCACCATCCGCGCGACCAGCATGCCGCCTTTTAAGCGATCTTCGCTGTCTTGCAGCGCTAGCTTTCCCAGCCGGCGCTCGGTCGAATCGAAGCCTTCGACAAAAATTCCTGTCACGATGCCATTGGCATCGACAATCGGCTGGAACACAAAGTCGAGGTAGGCTGGCATGGGCGGGCCACCGGCCTTCCGTGCCAAGAGCACGAACATGTCGGTGGCCAGATACGCCGTGGCCGAACTAAAGACCTGGTCGAGCTGCTCGTAAAACCCTTGTCCCGCCAGTTCCGGTACCGCTTCGCGCACGGATTTTCCCAGCAGCGGGCGCTCGCCGACCAGCAGCAGGTACGCTGCGTTGAAATACTCGTACACATGATTCGGGCCGCTCAGGATGCACATGAACCCGGGCGCTTGCGCAAACAGGGAGCGCAGACGGTCGCTTTCGGCCACCCGCTGCAAGGCCAACGCGTGCTCGGCGCGCTGCACGGCATTCCAGATGCGCTGCGCGACATCCTGCACCAGGGCGATCTGGTCGGACGGCCAATCGAAAGGTGTGTTGCGATGCACCGTCAACGCGGCCAGCAGCCGGCCGTCCTTGACGATCGGGGCGACCATGGCGGCGCGCGCGTTCAGAGAGGCATAGGCCGTCGCGTACGGCGTGGTGCGCGGGTCGAGCGAGGTATCGCCCACGGCAAACACCAAGCCGCTTCGCAGGGTCGCATTAATGGCGGGACCAAAATCGTCAAGCTTGCCGCGCGCCCCGAGAACGCTGGGTAGATCGTCGCGTTTCCATTCCAGCGCAAGGTGATAGGTCGCGCGCGTTTCATCGACGGCGCCATAGTAGATGCGCGATAGCTGTAAATACGGACCCAACAATGCAAACGCAGTGCGCGCGATCTGGTCCAGCCCCACCAGCCCACGCAGGCGGTCGGCCAGGATCAATTCGAACTCATGGTGCTGCACGGCGTCATCGCGCCGCACGATTTGTTTAAGCAGTTGCTGGTTCAGCCTGACCAGCTCTTCCCTGGTGCTGTGTTCGACCGTCACATCGTTGCACACGACCAGCACGCCTTGCACCCCGTCGCTGCTTTCAATCGGACTGTAGCCGTAGGTCCACCATACGTCCTCGCGGCTGCCGTGGCGCGTCACCGGAATGAGCTGTTCCTCGTGCCAGGTGGCGCCGTGACCGGCCAACACGTACTCGATTTGCGGCCCGATAATGTGCCAGACTTCGGCCCAGCACACGCGACCCGGTTGTCCAAGCGAGTTTGGGTGGCGTTCCGGTCCCATCGTTTGGCGATAGCCGTCGTTGTAGAACTGGATCAGGTCAGGCCCCCACCAGATCAGCATCGGGTGTTTCGAGGTCAGCATGAGGCGCAAAATGGTCTTGAGCGTTTCGGGCCAGCATTGTGCTGGCCCCAGCGGCGTGGCCGCCCAGTCGCGCGCGCGCATCAACGCGCCCATCTCTCCGCCGTCGGATAAGAAATCAAACTTCGCATGCATGGTCAAACTCCGTGGCGTCGTGTTCATCGCTAGGGTACTTCAAAAGACGTTTTTAGGCGCGATCCCACTTCGCCGTGCACAGCGTTTTTTCGACTCTCTCCCGACGTCTCGCGCACTGACGGAGAGGTGAATTTAGGCTGATGAGAAATGAGCAGCATTCTACGCCGATTGCCGATACGGTGCTGGTGGGAAGCTAACACGATTGCCAGCGCTACGCAGTCTCACTCTGCCCAATTACCGCCTCATTGAGCTGCATTTAACGCAACATAACCAAAAGAAATTACAATCATCGTTTGACAATATTAACCGGGGCCGACCCATGCTAAAGCATTTCTCGATCGCACTCATCACGCTCAGCGCACTGCTCCCCTTGGCCAGCGCGGCCGATACCGAGGCCGATCGCTGGAACTTGACGGATTTGTACGCCACCCCGGCAGCCTGGGGCGCCGATTCGGCCAAGCTCGACCGGCAGCTGAAGGATTTCTCCGGCTGCCGCGGGCAGTTGAACGCGTCCGCCAAACGCTTCAAGGCATGTCTCGACCTGAACGCCGACATTCTGAAACGCCTTGGCCGTCTGTACAGCTTTGCCTCGCAAACCCATGATCAAGACACCGGCGCCAGCGCTGGCCTCGATCTGAAGCAGCGTGCCGATGTGCTGGCCAGCCGGGTCGAGGAAGCGGCGTCGTTTCTGCGCCCGGAAGTGCTGGCCTTGGGCAAGGCTCGGGTCGGAAAATATCTGGCCCAGGACAAGTCGCTAGCGATCTACCGCCACTTGATGGACGAAATCCTGCGCGCGGCGCCCCATACGCTCGATGCCCGCGGCGAAGGGCTGATCGCCAGCTTCGGTCTGGCCACGGGCGCGGCCAACGCCGTGTTTTCGACGCTCTCGAACGCCGACATGCCATGGCCGACCGTGAAGCTGTCGGACGGCACCGAAGTGGTGATTAATCAGGCGGCCTATACCAAATACCGCGCACTCGATAACCGGGCCGACCGCAAGATCGTGTTCGATGCGTTCTGGGGGAAATGGAAGGAGTTCGAGCGCACTTATGGCGTGGCATTTTACGAAATGCTGAAAAAAGATGCGGTCTACGCCAAAGTAAGGCACTACCCCGACAGCCTCAGCGCCGCGCTCGACGTCAACAAGGTGCCGGTCAGCGTCTACAACATGCTGATCGAACAGGCCAATGCCAACTTGCCGACCCTGCACCGCTACTTCAAGTTGCGCGCCAAGATGCTGGGCGTGACCGACATGGCTTACCTCGACATCTATCCGCCGCTGGTTAAGAGCGCGGCGAAATATCCGCTGGCCCGGGGCGTGGAAATGATGCTCGAATCGGCCAAGCCGCTCGGCCCCGCGTACGTGGCGGCGATGAAGGCGGGGCTGGGGCAGCGCTGGATGGATGTCTATCCGCGCCCAAAAAAACGCTCGGGGGCGTACATGAACGGCTCGGCCTATGACGTCCATCCGTACCTGCTGCTGAACTACAACGACGACTACGAGTCGGTCTCGACCCTGGCCCACGAGTGGGGGCACGCGATGCATTCAGATCTGGCCAACAAGGCGCAGCCGTTCATCAGCGCCGATTACCCGACCTTCACCGCCGAGATTGCATCGACTACCAATGAAGTGTTCTTGCTCGACTATGTGCTGAAAGTGGCCAAGACCGACAACGAGCGGCTGCTCTACCTCGGTTCGGCGCTGGAAAACCTGCGCGGCACCTTCTTCCGCCAAGCCATGTTCGCCGACTTCGAGCGCGCCGTGCATGTGCGGGTCGACCAAGGCGAGTCGCTGACCGGCGAGGCGATTACCAAGATCTACGGCGATATTCTCAAGCGCTATCACGGCGAGCGCGAAGGCGTGGTCAAGATCGACGACCTGTACACCGTGGAGTGGGCCTATATTCCCCATTTCTATAACCGCTTCTACGTGTTCCAGTACGCCACCTCGATCGCGGCCGGCTCGATGTTCGCCGAGCAAGTCCTGAAGGGCGGGGCGCCTGAGCGCGAGCGTTACCTGAACATTCTGCGCGCCGGCGGTTCCGAGTATCCCTACCTTTTGGTGAAGGCAGCCGGGGTCGACTTGGCAACGCCGGCGCCGTATCAGGCAGTGTTCGCGCGCATGAACCGGATTATGGACGAGATCGAACAGATTCAGGCGCGGCTGAAGCCTCATTGAGGACGGCCGGCCCGGGAGGCAAGCATGACGCCGTAGCGACATCACGGCGGCCAAAAGGTTCGAAGGCGCACCTTTAGCTAGATCAGACGGGCGACGGGTAATCGGTGGATGATGGCACAATTGAATCAAAAAAGGGCCAGAGTGTTCTCGCCCTGCCGTTCACCTTCGACGTCCGCTTTGCGCCCCCGCCCGGTCTGGACTAATATTGACGGCCCGCTTACGGGCCGCTCCAGACACACGAATGATATTTTGGACAGGGGGGGGTGACAACTGTTGATCGCTTTTTGAAGTCATCGGTAGAGAGTGCTATAATTGTTTCCTTAAGTTAACATGTAAGCAATTGTAAAGATGCATGATTGGAAAATGTTTATTCGATAAGGTGAATCGCGTCCAGACACCTTACTAGACGTACGTGAGGCAATGCGCCTTGATGGAGATCAAATGCTACTTGCAACTTATGCACTCTTAGCCCTATCCGTTGAGCAAAAAAAAGAAAGAACGTTCATCGAGACGATTCTGCGATACCTGCGCGCGAACGCGCACAAGCCGCAGGAGATTGATCCTGATTGCTTAAAGTCCCAGCTCGATGAACTAACCCTGTTTGCCGAAGCGCGCCACAAGCGCAAAATTGAGGGCTGCCTGATGCCGGCCCTGCGCAAGGCAACCCACGACGCCGATCCCGTGCTGGCCGAGCTGCAATCTTTGAATCGTGCCGGCAGCAATATGCTGCGCTCAGTGCGCCGGCGCCTGCGCCGGGCATTCGGGCACGGCGCTACGCACATGAAATTGCTGTGCCGCTCGATGGAGCGCTACTGCCAGAACCTGCTGGACCGGCTGACCAAGGAAGAACAGGAATTGATGCCGCTGGCGCAGCGCGTCATTTCGAGCGACGAGTGGTTTACCATCGGAACCATGTTTTTGTCGCACGACGCCAACTACAATGAAGTCAAACGGCTGGCGCAGCCGCACCACGCGCTTGCCGGCTAGCCTTATACCTGCCAGGCGCCATCGCGGTACATCAACTGCTGGTCCAGATACAGTGCATGCGTGACGGCAAAAACGTCGATATGGTAACGCGCATCCTTGCGTTTGAAGTTCGGTTTGGTGTACACGCCGTGTTTGGCTCCCAGCGACAGGTGGATCCCGCACATGCGCTCGAACGTGCCGATATCGCTGACGGTGCGTTGTTGCGAGAACGCCCGGTTCATTCCAAAACCCAGTTCGCGCAACCACACTTCGCCCTCATGCGCGCGAATGATTGCCAGCAAAGCGTCAAATTCCGGGGTGGCATCGATCGCGCTGGTCACCCGGCCCTGCTCGATCACCAGGGTAATCGGCCGTTGCGGCCGGTTGGCCATGAACGAGGTGTCGCCGAAGACGAAAATTCGGACCCGCCCGTTGACCGCTTCCAGGACCCGGGCTTCGGTGAATACTTCGCCGATCGGAAATTGGCCGCCGACGTTGTTCATCGCGCGATAATCGCCGATGTTCAGTTTCGCCGATTCAAACGCTGAGCCAAACACCAGCAGTTCGCCACCGCTGTCAAGCGTGGCCGAACCGGCGCGATCGATGCGTGCCTTCAGGGCATGGCCCACGCCCCGGTAATACGCGGCATCGTAGGCGAGCGACGCGATGTAATGGAGCCCCTCGGCGCCCAGCATGCGCGCCAGATGCACATGCTCGATCACTTTCAATTCGCGTTTGAACAACTCGATCCGGATGCGGAACGCTTCCAGGCGGAAATTGGTCGACTGGATCAACACCACCAAGTCCAAGGCGGACAATTCGGCAAATGCGGCCAGCACATGGTCGGGCTCGACGGCATCGAAATCGATGAAGCGCGCGTTCGGCAGGCAACGCCGGTAGGCCTCGGTGAGGGCAACGGACAGCGCGCTACCCTGGTCGGCAACGATCAAGGCCTTATGCGCCGGCGTGTGTTCAAGCGCCAGCGCCAGCACATCGCGCAAATGCCGTTCAGCGGCGTCGACCGCTTCCGGCGGCAGGGCGTCGCACTCAAGCTCGGCGGGATCGGCAGATGAGCATTGCATCATTTTGGCGTGAGGGATATCAGCGAGTAAGCGGTGCGCGCATTATAGCGGGGCAACAGACCGTTCGGCACGGCTGCATCGGGCAACATGCGTTATGATTCCCGTATCACCGCCTTGGCAGCGCAATGATCTGGCGCTTGAAGCGATCCCGGACCAATGCGTCATCGCGGCCGACAAAATGATGTGATTGAGTAAGCGCTATGGCACATGGATGGGAAACGTCCGCCAGTGTTTGGCTGGAGGACGAGGAGAGCGGCCAATTTGAATTGGCGTCAAGCAAAGGCCTGAGCCGGATCGACTGGCAGGGACGCGCGCGCACACGCCTGCCGGACGTGGCGCAATTGCTGGGCGCATCCCTGCCGTTACGCTGCCAATGCGCGCCAATTTTTCCCGAAGGCTTCGCATTTTGCCCGAACTGCGGCCAGGCCCTTGCAAGCATGGAGCCGGCATCGCCACGGGCGCCCGATTGGTGGGGACCGTGCAGCGACCCCGCTCTCCCGAAACACGTGCCGCATGGCATGCCGGTCACAACCCTGCCACTGGCGTCCAGCATCGAGCGCCGACCAGCTGCACCGGCCGTCGGTACATCCGAGCGTGCCATTGCGCGCCCGCCGAACGCGCACGTGGTGTTTGCCGCCGCACGCTTCGGCTTTTCCTGCCAGCGTTTGATAGCGCTCGCATACGCGCGCAACGTGTTGCAGTATTGGGACCCGAACGCACTGGCCTGGCATGTGATGGTGGGCGAACCCCATGC
>JANPCW010000235.1:0-5978 GCA_031431155.1 Janthinobacterium sp.
TCGGCATTCACCACCTCGAAGGCCATTTGCTGTCGCCGTTGCTGGCCTCCGATCCGCCCGAGTTCCCGTTCATCGCGCTGCTGGTATCGGGCGGCCATACCCAGTTGATGCGGGTCGATGGCGTGGGCCAGTACACGCTGTTGGGCGAGACGCTGGACGACGCGGCCGGCGAAGCCTTCGACAAGTCCGCCAAACTACTGGGTCTGGGCTATCCGGGCGGCCCGGCGATTTCGCGCCTGGCCGAATTCGGCGACCCGACCGCCTACAAATTGCCGCGCCCGATGCTCCATTCGAAGGACTTGAATTTCAGCTTTTCGGGTTTGAAGACGGCGGTGCTGACGGTGGTGAAAAATCACGCCGAAACCAATATCGCCAACATCTGCGAGCAGGACAAGGCGAACATCGCGCGCGGCTTCGTGGATGCGATCGTCGATGTGCTGACGGCCAAGTGCGTGAGCGCGCTCAAGCATACCGGCTTGAAGCGGCTGGTCATCGCCGGCGGCGTGGGCGCCAATTCCCAGCTGCGCGCATCGCTCGATTCGGCGGCGCAGAAAAAGCAGTTCCGCGTGTATTATCCCGAGCTGGAATTTTGCACCGATAACGGCGCCATGATCGCATTCGCCGGCGCGCGGCGCCTGATGATCAATCCGAATGCTGCCAAACACGATTATTCGTTCAACGTGCGCCCGCGCTGGCCGCTCGACGAAATCAAGGAAATTTAGCGCAGTTGTGGTGCATCTTAAATTGTGTGTTGACAATCGCTGGCCGTAGGGCGGATGAGCGAAGCGTTATCCGCCGATGTGCGAGCATACGGCGGATTGCGGCCGGTCACCGGCGCTCATCCGCCCTACATGGCGCTGGCATGGCTTATTTGAGTAGAAAATTGGGTTGCGGGCTGCTGTCGATGGTGTCCTGCGCCAGCGTCTCATCCTTCAGGCCGACGCCCGAACTGCCGCGTTTGCGCGCCTGCGACAGCAGATAATGGAGCTTGTAGGCGGCTTCTTCATACGATAGCCCGGCCGGCCTGACATTCGAAATGCAGTTGCGGTTGGAATCCAGCAAGCCCACGCGCGGCGCCCACGTCAGATACAGTCCCATGCCGTCGGGCGAACTCAAGCCCGGGCGCTCGCCGATCAGCACCACCACCGCGCGCGCCTTCAAGCACTGCGCAATCTCATCGCCGATTGCCACTCGTGCCTGCCTGACGATGACGATGGGTGCGAGCGACCAGCGATCCTGCCCCGCTTGTTCCAGCCGAGCCAGCAACAGGTCGAGGAAGGGCTGCACATTTTGCTCGATGGCGAGCGCCGACAAGCCATCGGCGATGACGAGGGCCAAATCGAACGGCTGAGGCGCGCGTTGTTCTAGCGTCCGACGCGATTCCGCATCGAGCTGGCGCCCCAAGTCCGGGCGCTGCAAATAGACTTGGCGGTCCGGTGCCGCGCTATGTAATGCAATGCATTCGTGGCCCGCCAGCGTGAGCGTTTGCGCCAGGGCCTGCGCGTCGAGTGCCTGATGCACCGCATCGCGCGCACGTGCGTGGTCCAACTGGAACGCGAGCTGCGCCGTGGTCGGCACGCTCACTCCGCTGCGGCCCAGCGCGATGCGCGCCTGCGTAAACTGGCGCAGCGCATGCCATGGATTGGCGATGATGGAAACGTGTGGATCATCCATGTCAGCTGCGTCCTATCCTTGCCAGCGCTTGCTGGAATGGCGCCGGCAGGCTTTCGCTGAGCCGCATCCCGCCATCACCGGTGGCAATCCCCGTCCGTTGCAACCAAGCCGCGAACTCGGGCGCGGCCTGCATACCGAACACGCGCCGCACATACAAGGCATCGTGGAACGACGTCGTCTGGTAATTGAGCATGATGTCATCGGCGCCCGGCACGCCCATCACAAAATTGCAGCCGGCCGCCCCGAGCAGGGTGAGCAAGCTATCCATATCGTCCTGATCGGCCTTTGCATGGTTGGTGTAGCATGCGTCGCATCCCATTGGCAGCCCGAGCAGCTTGCCGCAAAAGTGATCTTCCAGCCCGGCGCGGATGATCTCTTTGCCGTCGTACAGGTATTCAGGGCCGATGAAGCCGACCACCGAGTTCACCAGTAAAGGCTTGAACTTGCGCGCCACGGCATATGCGCGCGCTTCGCAGGTTTGCTGGTCGACGCCATGGTGCGCGTTGGCCGACAGGGCGCTGCCCTGCCCGGTCTCGAAGTACATCACGTTCTCGCCCACGGTCCCGCGCTTGAGCGACAAGGCCGCGCTTCGGGCCTCATCGATCAACTTCAGGTCGACCCCAAAGCCATGGTTGGCAGCCTCGGTGCCGGCGATCGACTGGAACACCAGGTCGACCGGCGCGCCGCGATTGATCGCCTCGATGGTATTGGTCACATGGGTCAGCACGCACGACTGGGTCGGGATGCCGTATTGGTCGATGATCGCGCCCAGCATCGTGACCAGCTTGATCACCTGTGCCAGATTATCGGTGGCCGGATTGATGCCGATGACGGCGTCGCCGCTGCCGTACAACAACCCGTCGAGAATGCTGGCCGCGATTCCGCTCGCATCGTCGGTCGGGTGATTCGGCTGCAGGCGCGTCGCGATCCTGCCAGCCAGGCCGAGCGTATCGCGAAAACGGGTAATCACGCGGCATTTTCTGGCCACCAGGATCAGGTCCTGCACACGCATGATCTTCGATACCGCCGCGGCCATCTCCGGCGTGATGCCCGGCGCCACGGCGCTCAGAACGAGCGCATCGACAGCGTCGCCCAGCAGCCAGTCGCGCAAATCGCCGACGGTCAAGTGGGCGATCGGCGCGAATGCCGCCACGTCGTGCTCATCGACGATCAGGCGCGTGACTTCGTCCGTTTCATACGGGACCACGGGATTGTTCAGGAAGAAGGCCAGAGGCAGCGCCGCCAGGGTCATTTGCGCCGCTACGCGCTCTTGCGCGTCATGCGCGGCCACCCCCGCCAGCAAATCGCCCGAGCGCGCAGGCGTGGCCTTGGCCATCAACTCCTTCAAGTCGCGGAACTGGTAAGTCCTGGGCCCGACCACGTGGGCAAACTGCTTGGTCATCACGATTTCTCCACCGTCGCAATGACTGTAGCTTACCGCAATGCGCTGCAAGTTGCGATAAGCCAGCCAGAGGCGGGATCAGGCCGCCTCTTGGATGATCGGGCGCGCCTGGCGGTGGTACAGGAATTCGAGCACGCTGGTGCGGTATTGCATGTACAGCGCGTCCTGCGCCAGTGCGACGCGCTCGCGCGGGCGCTCCAGGCGCACGTGCAAGATCTCGCCGATGGTCGCGGCCGGCCCGTTGGTCATCATCACGATGCGGTCCGACAGCAGCACCGCTTCGTCCACGTCATGGGTCACCATCACCACCGTCGATCCGGTCTTGGCGACGATCCGCATCAGCTCGTCCTGCAAGTGGGCACGGGTCAAGGCATCGAGGGCGCCGAACGGTTCATCCATCAGCAACACCTTCGGCTCCATCGACAGGGCGCGCGCGATGCCGACCCGTTGTTTCATCCCGCCCGAGATTTCATGCGGGCGCTTGGCGGCGGCCGGGATCAGTCCGACCAGGGCCAGCGCGGCCATCGTGCGCTGCTTCAGTTGGGCCTTCGACTCCTTCGCGCCGAACACGCGCTCGACCGCCAGGTGCACGTTCTCGAAGCAGGTCAGCCAAGGCAGCAGCGAATGATTCTGGAACACCACGCCGCGCTCGGGCGACGGGCCCGCGATTTCGCGGCCGGCGCAAATGAGGGCGCCGTCGGTGGCCGTCAGCAGGCCGGCGATCAGGTTCAACAGGGTCGACTTGCCGCACCCGGAGTGGCCGATCAGGGTGACGAACTCGCCCTTTCCGACCGTCAGGCTGACGTCGCTCAATGCGTGGAAGCTGCCCTTTTTGGTAGGGAACACCATCTCGGCGTGCTCGATGTTGATAAACTTATCGACAAAATTATTGGCGCCCATGCTTTCCCCCTAGCTTGCGGTTTCTTCGAACGTAAAAGCCTTTGCCAACGCGACCAGCGCGTGTTCCAGCAGCAGGCCGACAATGCCGATGACGACGATCGCGATGATGATGTGCGGGACGTTCAGGTTATTCCACTCATCCCACACCCAAAAACCGATCCCTACGCCGCCGGTGAGCATTTCCGCGGCCACGATCACCAGCCATGCGGTGCCGATTGCAAGGCGCACGCCGGTCAGCATGAACGGCAGCGCAGACGGCAACAGGATCTTGGTAAAGACCTTCCACTCGGACAGCTTGAGCACGCGCGCCACGTTCATATAGTCTTGCGGCACCCGTTGCACGCCCACGGCCGTGTTGATGATCATCGGCCAGATGGAACAGATGAAGATCGACCAGATCGCGGCCGGATCGGCGGCCTTGAACACCAACAGGCCGATCGGCAGCCAGGCCAGCGGCGACACCGGCTTGAGCAGGCTGATGATCGGATTGAACATCCCCGACAAAAACTTAAAGCGCCCGATCAGGAAGCCGAGCGGAATCCCGACCGCGGCCGCCAGCCCGAAGCCGACCGCAACCCGCTTCAGGGAAGCGAGGATATTCCAGCCAATACCCTGATCGTTCGGCCCGTTGCGGTAGAACGGATCCGAAAACAGCTTCACCGCTTCCACCCAGGTGACTAGCGGCGACGGGAAATTGCTGTTCTTGGCCGCCACGATCTGCCATACCAGCAGCATCAGGCCCAGCCCGAGCAGCGGCGGCAGGACGGCCAGCAGCACAGGGCGCGCGCGCGATTTGCCGTTGCTCGGTACAAATCCGCGGGCCGCCAACCGCTGGCTGCGCGGCACCTTGTCCGGCAAGGCGATGGCGGGCGCCGCCAGGGGACTCGACAACTTATCCATCACTGCACTCATGATTGCTCCGCTGCCAATTTAGGCTTTGATCTTGAAAGAGTCGGCGTAGGCCTTCGGGTTTTTTCCATCCCAGAGGGTGCCGTCGATCATCTTCACGCTGCGCAGCACCTGCTTCGGAACGCTGACATTGGCCATCGCCGCAGCGTCCTTGTAGATGCCGATCTGGTTGATCGAGGTCGCCACCGCCAGGTAATCGGGCTCGCTCTTCAACAGGCCCCAGCGCTTGTGCTGCGTCATAAACCACATGCCGTCCGACAGGTAGGGGAAGTTGACGCTGCCGTCGTTAAAGAACTTCATGTGATTCGGGTCGTCCCAGGTTTTGCCCATGCCATTCTGGTAGCGCCCGAGAATGCGCTGGTTGATCACATCGACCGAGGTATTCACATACGCCTTGCCGGCGATGGTTTCGGCCATCTTGCTCTTGTTCGACAGCGATGCGTCGATCCAGCGGCCCGCCTCCAGCACCGCCGCAGTCAGCGCGCGCGCCGTGTTCGGATATTTCTTGACCCATTCGGCGGTGGTGCCCAGCGTTTTTTCCGGGTGATCTTTCCAGATGTCTTGGGTGGTCGCGGCAGTGACGCCGACGCCGTCGACGATGGCGCGGTGGTTCCACGGTTCGCCCACGCAAAATCCGTCCATGTTCCCGACCCGCATATTGGCCACCATTTGCGGCGGAGGCACCGTGATCACCTTGGCATCCTTCATCGGATTGATGCCGTAGGTCGCCAGCCAGTAGTACAACCACATGGCGTGGGTGCCGGTCGGGAAAGTCTGCGCAAACGAGTATTCGCGCTTATCGGTCTGCATCAGTTTGGCGAGCGAAGCGCCGTCGACGCCACCTTTGTCGGCCACCTTCTTCGACAGGGTAATTGCCTGGCCGTTGTGATTGAGGTTCATCAGGATCGCCATGTCTTTTTTGGCGCCGCCGACGCCTAAATGCACGCCGTACACAAGACCATACAAAACATGGGCCGCATCGAGTTCGCCGTTCACCAGCTTGTCGCGCACGCTGGCCCAGGAAGACTCCTTGCTCGGAATGATCTTGATGCCGTATTTTTTATCCAGGCCCAGTACCGACGCCATCACGACA
>JANPCW010000236.1:0-2367 GCA_031431155.1 Janthinobacterium sp.
GTTGGGGGTGAGCTTGACGAGGACGGGCAGCTTGGTATGGGTCTTGCACCAGCGCGTGACCATTTCCACATACTGCGGCACCTGCCCGACGGCCGCGCCCATGCCGCGCTCCGACATGCCGTGCGGGCAGCCGAAGTTCAGTTCGATCGCGTCGGCGCCGGTCGCCTCCACCAGCGGCAAAATGTCGGCCCACAGCTTTTCTTCGCACGGCAGCATCAAGGACACGATGATTGCGCGGTCCGGCCAGTCACGCTTGACCTGGGTGATTTCGCGCAGGTTGATTTCCAGGCTGCGATCGGTAATCAGTTCGATGTTGTTAAAACCTAACACCTCGCGGTTCTTGCCGTAGTGCGCCGAATAGCGCGACGAGACATTGACCGCCGCCGGGTCTTCGCCCAGCGTTTTCCAGACCACGCCGCCCCAGCCGGCCTCGAAGGCGCGTACCACGTTGTAGGCCTTGTCGGTTGGCGGCGCGGACGCCAGCCAAAACGGGTTGGGCGATTTGATGCCGCAAAATTCGATGCTCAGATCGGCCATGATGCGGCTCCCGTTTTCGATTGAAGGTCTTGGTGAATCGCGTGTGCGGCCAGCTTGCCGTGCTGGACCGCCTGCACCGTCAAGTCCTGCCCCGGCGCGACGCAATCGCCGCCCGCGTAAATCCCCGGCAGGCAGGTGCGGCCTTGCGCGTCGACGTCGATCTTGTCGCTCTTGCGTCGCAGGTCGTGTGCCATCGGATCGCTTAAACTGGCAGCAGCCAGGTCCTGGCCGATGGCCTTGAAAATGGCGTCGGCGGCAATCTCGAAAGTCTCGCCGGTGCCAATCAATCGCCCCTCTTCCAAGCGGGTTTTTTCGAAGCGCATGCCGCACACGATGCCGGCTGCATCTAGCAGCACCTGCTGCGGCTGGGCCCAGGTTTGCATGCGCACCTGATTTTTCCTGGCGATATGCTGTTCGTGCATGGTGGCCGTCATCGCTTCGAAACCGCGCCGGTACACCAGCGTGACTTCGCCGGCGCCCAGGCGCTGGATCTGCACCGCCATATCGATCGCCGTATTGCCGGCGCCGATCACGATCACGCGCGCCGGCAATGGCAACGCGGCCAAATCGTCGGCCTGGCGCAAGGTCGCGATATAGTCGACGGCAGCGAGCAGGCCCGGCGCATCCTCGCCCGTCAAGCCGAGCCCGCGGGCCGCGCCCAGGCCCAGGCCGAGAAATACCGCATCATAATTCTGATGCAGATCCTTGAGCTGCACATTGTCGCCCAAGGCCTTGCCGTATTCAATCTCAATCCCGCCAATCTCGAGCAGGAACGCCACTTCCTTCTGCGCGAAATCGTCGGTCAATTTGTACTTGGCGATCCCGTACTCATTGAGTCCGCCCGGCTTTTCCAGCGCCTCGAACACCACCACATCGTTGCCCAGCAGCGCCAGCCGATGCGCGCAGGACAGGCCGGCCGGGCCGGCGCCAACCACAGCAATTTTCTTGCCGGTCGATGGCGCGCGCTGGAATGGGTACTGCTTGAAGCTCATGTTATCGAGCGCATGCCGCTGTAGCAGGCCGATCCTAACCGGCTGCCCCTCTTGATCATTGTTGCGCACGCAGGCATCCTCGCACAGGATCTCGGTCGGGCACACCCGCGCGCAGCTGCCGCCCAGGATGTTCTGCTTGAGGATGCCGTGCGCGGCGCCGTTGAGATTGCCCTCATGGATGTTGCGGATGAAACTGGCGACATCGATTTCGGACGGGCAGATCCGGGTGCATGGCGCGTCGTAGCAATACAGGCAACGCGCGCTTTCGATTGCGGCCTGGCGCATTGTGAGCGCCGGCGCCAGGTCGATAAAATGGTCGGCCAACGCGCTGTGCGTGGCGGTCGGATGTGGCATGTGCTTGAGAGACTCGATCATCATTCCACTCCGGGCAGGTTATGGTAAGCGGGAAAGGGACAGGGACAGGGTCCGACAAGGATAGCCTATTTCATCTGCGGGAACGCGAACTCGACGCCGGCGCTTGCCGTGTTGGGCCAGCGCTGCATGACGGCCTTGTGGCGGGTGTAGAAACGCACGCCTTCCGGACCGTAGGCATGGTGATCGCCGAACATGCTGCGCTTCCAGCCGCCGAAACTGTTGAACGCCATCGGCACCGGCAGCGGCACGTTCACGCCCACCATGCCGACCTGGATCTGGCGCACGAATTCGCGCGCGACGCCGCCGTCACGGGTGTAGATGGCGACTCCGTTGCCGTATTCATTGGCATTGATCAGCTGGACGGCGCTGGCCACGTCCGGCGCCCGCAACACGCATAGCACGGGACCGAAAATTTCTTCCTTATAAATCGTCATGTCCGGCGTCACATGGTCGAACAGGGTAC
>JANPCW010000237.1:0-3270 GCA_031431155.1 Janthinobacterium sp.
TGTACATAGTCTTCCGGAATATTGGGCAAATCGTAGTTCACGACATGCGGCAACTGGTCGATATCGATACCGCGCGCGGCGATGTCGGTGGCGACCAGCACCTGCAGGCTGCCTTCCTTGAATTCGGACAGGGCGCGGGTGCGGGCCGACTGGCTCTTGTTGCCGTGGCTCGCGAGCGCGCCGATGCCGTCGGCGCCGAGTTGCTCGACCAGCTTGTTGGCGCCATGCTTGGTGCGGGTAAATACCAGCACCTGGGTCCAGTTATTCGACTTGATTAGGTGCGCCAGCATCGGGTGCTTCTTGTCGCGGTCAACCGGATGGATCGTTTGCAGGATGATCTCGACGGCCGAATTGCGGCGCGCCACTTCGATCATGGCCGGCGCGTTCAGCAGTCCATCGGCCAGGGCCTTGATGTCGTCCGAGAAGGTGGCCGAGAACAACAGGTTCTGGCGCTTTTTCGGCAGCACTGCCAACACTTTCTTGATATCGCGGATGAAACCCATGTCAAGCATGCGGTCCGCTTCGTCCAGGATCAGGATTTCCACTTTTGACAGATCGACCGTGCCCTGGCCCATATGGTCGAGCAAGCGCCCCGGCGTGGCGACCAAGATGTCGACGCCATGCTTGAGTTGCTTGATTTGCGGGTTGATGCCGACGCCGCCGAACACCACGGCCGAATTGAGTTTGGTGTGCTTGCCGTAGGTGCGCACGCTTTCCTCGACCTGCGCGGCCAGCTCGCGCGTCGGGGTCAGGATCAGGGCCCGGATCGGGCGCGGCGAGGTGGCGTTGGTCTGCGCCACGCCGGCCGCGTCGGTCGACAGGCGGTGCAGGATCGGCAGCGTGAAACCAGCGGTCTTGCCGGTGCCGGTTTGGGCGCCGGCCAGCAAATCGCCGCCCGCCAACACCTTGGGAATGGCTTGCAGTTGAATCGGGGTCGGGGTCGTGTAACCGTGTTCGGTAACGGCACGCAAAATAGCATCGGACAGGCCGAGTTGGGTAAAGGACATGGTAACTTTATGGTGAAGATCGGCCTGTCGCCGTACAAGGCGCCAGTCGCAGGCAATCAGATTAGAGGTCGGAAGACAGCGGCAAGGGGACTGGACAGATGTGCCGCACGCTCGCAGTATAACAGCGTTAGCGCTGGTAGCGTCAATTCGCTTCGAAAACGCAATGCCAACCTGTCATCCGCTGGGAAAGGGATGACAGGTGGATGCCGTTTCTTATCAGGCGAATGGCGCCAGCAGCGTGATCATCTGGCCGAAGATTTTCGGGCTGGCGGCGATGATGTTGCCCTTGTGCAGATACTCGGACTCGCCCGAAAATTCGCCCACGATGCCGCCAGCCTCCGTGATCAGCAGCGCGCCGGCGGCGATATCCCACGGCTTCAAGCCTTTTTCATAGAATCCGTCCAGCCGGCCGGCTGCGATGTAGGCTAGATCGAGGGCGGCGGCGCCCGGTTGACGCACGCCGCGGCAGCGCTCGGCCATGATTTGGTACATTTTCAGATATTCTTCCAGGGCGCGGTTGCTGCCTTGGGCGTAGCCGCTGCTGAGCAGGGTATTGGCGATGCGGTCATGCTTGGTGACGCGGATCCGCTTTTCGTTCAGATAGGCGCCGCTGCCCTTGGTGGCGGTAAACAAGTCGTTGCGCACCGGGTCGTACACCACCGCTTGCGTGACCACACCGCGCTGCTGCAAGGCGATCGACACGCAGTACTGGGGGAAGCCGTGGATGAAGTTGGTGGTGCCGTCGAGTGGATCGATGATCCACACGTTTTCATTGTCGTCGTTGGTATTGGCGGAAGCTCCCGATTCCTCGGCCAGGATCGCGTGATCCGGGTAAGCCTTGGTCAGCACCTCGATGATGGCCTGTTCGGCGGCCTGGTCGACGTCGGTGACGAAATCGTTATGTTGTTTTTCGGTGACATTGATGCGATCGAGATCGAACGAGGCGCGATTGATGACGGTGGCGCCGCGGCGGGCGGCCTTGATCGCCGTGTTGAGCATTGGGTGCATGAGAGTTTTCCGTTAAAAGAACGCTACCGCCTGCCGCGCCGGTGCCGGCGTGGCAAGTGGGTAGAGAACAAGAATGAATTAAAGAGCGGAGCGGGCGCGAACTGGTTAGAATCTCGGGGAAACGCATGGCCGTGTGCCTCGCATCGCCGCCTCACTTTCCTGATCGTTACCGCGCAATAGCGCTATTTTAAATGAACCTGCCCGAAATCAATACGTCTCTTTTCAAACGGATGCGGTTTATCCTGGTTGAAACTAGCCGTCCCGGCAACATCGGGGCCGTCGCGCGCGCCATGAAAACCATGGGGTTTTCCGACCTGGTGCTGGTCAATCCACGTTTTGCCGATGCGCTGACCCAGGACGAAGCGGTCGCCTTCGCCAGCGGCGCGCAGGATGTCCTGGCCGGCGCCAGGATCGTCGGCTCGGTGGCCGAGGCTTTGGCTGGCGTCAATTTTGCGGCCGCGGTCTCGGCCCGCTTGCGCGAATTTTCGCCGCCTATTCTGGCGCCGCGCGCGCTGGCCGCGCACTTGCAGCAGCAAACCGGCTTGAGCGGGGCGCTCATTTTCGGCAATGAACGCTTCGGCCTGCCCAACGAAGTCGTCGAGCAATGCAATGTCTTGATCAATATCCCGGCCAACCCGGAGTATTCTTCCCTGAACCTGGCGCAGGCGGCGCAGGTGCTGGCCTATGAATGCCGGGTGGCGGCCATCGGCGAGGCGCAAGCGGCCACCGAGATCGGATTTCACGGCCAGGCCGCCAGCCTGACCCAGATCGAGGGCATGTACGCGCATCTGGAACAGGCCCTGATCGCGATTGATTTTCTCGATCCCGATTCCCCGAAAAAGCTGATGCCGCGCTTGAAGCGACTGTTTGCGCGCAGCGGACTCGAGACCGAAGAAGTGAACATCCTGCGCGGGGTCGCGCGCCAGATTCTGGCCGCGGCTAAGGCCGTGCCTAACAAGCAACCATGAACGGACGCGTGCGCTGGGCGTAGATGTTGTCCAGCACGGCCCGTTCGCGCCGGACAATGGTGGCGACAAATTCGTGCGGCTGACGCATTTTCTTGAAGGTGGAAAAACCGTGCTCGAGAAATTGCTGCAGGCTGGCCAATCCAGCCATCCGGGCCGGACCGCGCATGATGGTCAGCGTCATCGACAGCATGGGAATGCGCACCAGTTTGCACAGTGAATCGCCCAGTGCTTGCACCAGGTCGAGCTGACGCTCGCGATCGGCACGCGCAGTCGCGCCGCGGTAGGCA
>JANPCW010000238.1:0-3821 GCA_031431155.1 Janthinobacterium sp.
CGCACCGAAGAAAAACCGGCGCCGCGCGCGACCGCCTCGATCGCTGCGCCGACGTCGCCTAAGGTCGCGCCGGGCCGCACTGCGGCGATGCCGGCCATCATGGACTCATAGGTGGTCGCGACCAGCCGGGCCGCAAGGATCGAGACCGCACCGACCTCGAAGGTGCGGCTGGTGTCGCCATGCCAGCCGTTAAACAGCGGCGTGACGTCGATATTGGCGATATCGCCGGCCCGTAAAATCTTGCTGTCGGACGGGATGCCGTGGGTGACGACATGGTTCACTGAAATGCAGCTGGCGTGCTTGTAGCCGTGGTAATCGATGGTGGCCGGTACGCTGCCGGCGGCGCGCATGAAGTCTTCGCACAGCTTGTCGAGCGCGGCTGTCGAGACGCCCGGCTTGACATACGGCGTGATGAAGTCGAGCGTGTCGGCCGCGATCCTGCCGGCCAGCCGCATTGCGGCGAAGTCGGATTCATCGTGAAGGCGGATCGGTTTGCCATGGTCGGTCTGGGTGGAATAGCGCATCAGTTCATTGCCTGGTTCGAAAGAGGTTCAGTGGCCAACTTGCGTACCGCGTCGTGCGAGGCGCGCAGCAGCTGGTCGGCGATGGCGGGAATCGCCTGGTTTTGGGTCAGGTAGGGTTTCACGATCGCGCGCGGTGCATCGATCAGCAGGAAGCGCAGCATGCTCTCGGCACCGCGCGCATCGATCGATGGTGCCAAGGTTTGCAGGCAGCGTTGGAAAGCAGCGTCGAGCGCAGCTTGCTCGGTTTCCAGCGCCTCATGCAGCGCCACCGGCAGCCGTTCTTGAAACATTGGATAATCTTCACACTGCAGCAGGAATTTGGCATGCCCGGGTTTGGCGCGGCACCAGCCCACAAAACTGGCGACCGCAGCCCACGTATTCCCCGTTTCCCACTGGGCCGCGACGCTGCTGCGAAAATCGCCCTTTACCCGCAGCCAGGCGCGCGCGAGAATGGCGTCGCGTGAATCGAAGCGGTGATAGACCGAGCCGATCGGCGCACCCGCCTTGATCGCGATGGCTGACATCGACATGGCAGCAATGCCGCACTGGGCACTGACTTCGATGGCGGCGTCGATGAAACTGTCTTCGGTAAATTTTGCGAGTCTGACCATCCAAATAGAATACGCATTCTAATTGGGGCTGTCAAGCGAAGTGGGGCGCTGAAGGCAGATCGATCCGGTAAAATGGCGCGCTTGCCCTCCATTCCCCGGCACTGATCACCTCCAAGGAAGACTATGAAACTGGTTCGCTACGGCCGCCCCGGCAAAGAAAAGCCCGGCTTGATTGATGAATTTGGCCGCCTGCGCGATTTGTCGGGCATCGTTGGCGACATCGGCGCCGAGCAATTGTCCGACAAGACGTTGCGCAAACTGGCCAAGATCGACGTGGATACGCTGCCGCTGGTGCGCGGCAATCCGCGCTTTGGGGTGCCGATCGCAGGGGTTGGAAAATTCATCGGCATCGGCATGAACTATGCCGATCATGCAGCCGAAATCGGCGCCGAGATTCCATCCGAGCCGATCGTGTTCATGAAAGCGATCAGCTGCCTGTCCGGACCGGACGATCCGGTGATGCTGCCGAAAGGGGCGAAAAAGGCCGACTGGGAAGTCGAGCTCGGGGTCGTGATCGGCACTCGCGCGCGCTATGTGAGCGAGCAGGATGCGATGGCGCACGTGGCCGGGTTTTGCGTCGTGAACGATGTGTCGGAGCGCCAGTTTCAGTTCGAGCGCGGATCGCAATGGGACAAGGGCAAGGGCTGCGATACCTTCGGCCCGGTCGGCCCGTGGCTGGTCACGCGCGATGAAGTGATGGACCCGCAGCGGCTCGACCTGTACCTCGATGTCAATGGCAAGCGGATGCAAACGGGCAGCACCGAGACCATGGTTTTTTCGGTGGCAAAGATCGTCAGCTACCTGTCCGGTTTCATGACCTTGGAGCCGGGCGACATTATCGCCACCGGCACCCCGCCCGGCGTGGGCCATGCCAGAAAACCGAAGCGCTATTTGAAAGCGGGCGACAGCATGCGCCTGGGGATAGCGGGGTTGGGCGAACAGCAGCAGGAAGTGATTGCCTACAAAGTATCGTAGGGCGGAAAAGCGAAGCGCCTTCCGCCGAATCGATAACGCTACGCTCATCCCGTTCGGCGGATAACGCTACGCTCATCCGCCCTACGCTTGAATTTCTCTTACAACACCCGCGCCAGCCAGGCGCCGATGTCGTCGATTTCGTCCTGGCACAGCGAATGCTGCATCGGGTACGCGTGCCACTCGGGCTGGTAGCCAAGCGATTTGAGCAGGTCGCGCGATTGCTCTGCGCGCGCGATCGGGATTACCGGGTCGCCTTGTCCGTGCGCCATGAAGATAGGAGTGCCCAGGCTGGCCGGATGGCGCTCGGCCGCGACCGATGCCGCCAGCGGCACGTAACCGGATAAACACAGCAAACCAGCCAGCTTCTCGGGATGGCGCAAGCCGGTTTGCAAGACCATCGCACAGCCCTGCGAAAACCCCGCCAGGATGATGCGCTCGGCCGGAATGCCGCGCGCTTTTTCGCGTGCGATCAGCGCTTCGATCTGCAGTTGCGACGCGCGCAGGCCGGCTTCGTCTTCGCGCTTGACCAGGTCGGTGCCCATGATGTCGTACCAAGCCCGCATCACGTAGCCGTTGTTGACCGTTACCGGCATGGTGGGCGCATGCGGGAAAATGAAGCGGATCGGCGGGCAGGCGCTCAAGTCGAGTTCGCGCGCCAGCGGCACGAAGTCATTGCCGTCGGCGCCCAGGCCGTGCATCCAGATGATGGATACGCTCGGGTTGGGGGCGCTTTCAATTTCGATGTTTTCTAACACTGCTCTCATCATTTTTTGCTTTCGGGGCGTAATGCTGATTTCGGACGGAATGCCTTGCATACCTCCGGCCTGGTTTCCATGTACGGGCCGCCGATCAGGTCGACGCAGTAAGGCACGGCGGCGAAGATGCCGCCAACCTGCTGCTTGCCGTCGGCATCCTTCAAGCCTTCCAGGGTTTCCTTGATGGCTTTGGGTTGGCCCGGCAAATTCATGATCAAGGCAGCGTGATCCGCCGTTTCGCGGATCACGGCCAACTGGCGCGACAAGACAGCGGTCGGGACGAACTGCAGGCTGATCTGCCGCATTTGCTCGCCGAAGCCGGGCATTTCCTTGGTGCCGACGGCCCGCGTCGCCTCGGGCGTGACATCGCGCCGGGCCGGGCCGGTACCGCCGGTGGTCAATACCAAGTGGCAGCGCTCCCGGTCGACCAGTTCAATCAGGGTCGCTTCGATTTGCGCGCGCTCATCGGGAATCAAACGCGTTTCGATCCGAAACGGCGTAGCAAGGGCCGCAGTGAGCCAGTCGCGCAGGGCGGGGATGCCCAGATCCTGATAGGCGCCGCTGCTGGCACGGTCCGAAATCGAGACCAGGCCGATCACCAGTTGGGTCGCCAGCTGATCCATCGGCTTATTCGTCGGCTGGCTCATCGCCGCTTTGCTCATGCTCGCCATCGAACTGTTCATCGTCCTCATCCACATCCACAACGGCCTTGCCGTTTTTCTTGGCATCGAGCTGCTTGAGGATCTGGAAAATCTCGCGGTAGGCTTTCGGCGGCTTGTTCTCGGCCTGCTCCTTGCGCGCGTTGCGGATCAGTGCACGCAGTTGCTGCGCATCGAGTTCCGGATGATTGCCCAACAACTCGGTCAGCGCCTTGTCGTCGGCGAGCAATTTGTCGCGGCGGCGCTCCAGGGCGTGCATGGCGGCGGTATCGGCCTTGGACAAACCTTTCCAGCTAT
>JANPCW010000239.1:0-2113 GCA_031431155.1 Janthinobacterium sp.
AATCCTTGAACTCGCCGCCCTTGGTGCGCTCGTCGATAATCAACTTAGAAGTCTTTGGGCCGACGCCCTTCACGCTGTCCAGCGCTGCCTGGTCGGCTTTATTGACATCAACCTGGGCAAATGCAAAACCCATCGTTGCAACCAAAGTCGCAACAGCCAGCATTAGTTTCTTGATCATTTCTAATTTCTCCGTGGTAGAAGTTTCGATGCGAACGCAGGGGCAGCGAGGTCGCGCCCTGCACGCTTAACGCGCCGGGCGTAATAAGGTTGACAACGGGTTGACACGGCTTACTTGATCGGGCACACGCTTTATCCGAACAATTCCTCGCGCGTAACAGTTGCCGTCCCCAGCTTGCCCACCACTATGCCGCCGGCCCGGTTGGCCGTTTGCATGGCCTCGCCCAGGGTCATTCCCGCACCCAGCATCGCCGCCATGGTGGCGATCACGGTGTCGCCGGCACCCGAGACGTCGAACACTTCGCGCGCGTCGGCCCGCATGTGCAGCACTTCGTGCGCGCTGTAAAGGCTCATCCCTTCGTCCGAGCGGGTCAGCAGCAAGGCATCCAGGCCCAGCTCCTGGCGCAGGTTCTGGGCTTTGGCGGTCAGCTGCTCCTCGCTCACCCAACTGCCTGCGATGCGGCGGAACTCCGATTTGTTCGGCGTGAGCACGGTGGCGCCTGCGTAGCGTGAAAAATCATCGCCCTTTGGATCGACCATCACGATTTTTCCGCACTGGCGCGCCGCGGCGATCATGTCGGCCACGTTCACCAAGCTGCCCTTGGCGTAATCGGAAAGGATGATCACGTCGTAGTCCGGCAGCAAGGCGTTGAAATGACTGAGCTTGTCGCGCAGCACGGTGTCGGTCGGCGCATCTTCGAAATCGATGCGCAGCATTTGCTGTTGGCGCCCGATCACACGCAGCTTGATGATGGTCGAGATCGCCGGGTCGCGCTTGAGGTAGCTTTGGATGCCGGAACCGGTCAGCAGTTGCTCGACCTGATTGCCTGCTTCGTCCGCGCCGACCACGCCCAGCAGGCCGGTGCGGGCACCCAGCGCGGCCGCGTTGCGCGCCACGTTGGCGGCGCCGCCGAGGCGCTCTTCGCGCTTTTCAATGCGCACGATCGGCACCGGCGCCTCGGGCGAGATCCGGCTCACCTCGCCAAACCAGTAGCGGTCGAGCATCACGTCGCCCACCACCAGGATGCGCACCGCATCAAGTGCCGGCGCTGGCAAGGGTGCACGCAACGGTAACGGCGCGCGCTGCGCGATCGGCGCGCTCATGTGCGGGTCAGGACCGAGCGCCCGATCCCGTGGTATTCGATGCCGGCCTCGGCCATGACCTCGGGCTCGAACAAATTGCGTCCGTCGAAAATGACCGGCGTTTTCAAAAGCGCCTTGATCTGCGCGAAGTCGGGGCTACGGAAGGTCTTCCATTCGGTAACGATGACCAGCGCGTCGGCGCCCTGCAGCGCGTCCATCGGATTCTCGGCGAAACGGATCCGGGCCAGCAGGTCGGCGCTAAAGTCGAGCGCCAGCACGCGGCGCGCCTCCGGCATCGCCACCGGGTCGTACACGGCGACCGTGGCGCCGCGCTCGATCAATTGGCGCAGCAGGACGCGGGCCGATGCTTCGCGCATGTCGTCGGTGTTCGGTTTGAACGCCAGGCCCCAGACGGCAAAATGCTTGCCCGCGAGATCCTCGCCGAAGCGTGCGCTGACCTTTTGACCGAGCACCGTTTTCTGATTGTCGTTGACCGCTTCCACCGCGCGCAAGATCAGCAATTGCTGATCGTACTGACGCGCGGTGCGATCGAGCGCCTGCACGTCTTTCGGGAAACACGAGCCGCCGTAGCCGCAGCCGGCATACAGAAAGCTGTGGCCGATGCGCGGGTCGGAACCGATGCCGTGGCGCACCGCCTCGATGTCGACCCCGACCCGGTCGGCCAGGTTGGCCAGCTCGTTCATGAACGAGATGCGCGTGGCCAGCATCGCGTTGGCGGCGTATTTGGTGAATTCGGCCGAACGCACATCCATCCAGAAGGTGCGGTCGCGATTGCGGTTGAACGGCGTGTAGAGCTCTTTCCTCAGCGCGCGCGCGCGCAGCCCGGTGCTGG